>JAGCTK010000211.1 GCA_017963715.1 Alphaproteobacteria bacterium
CACAATATTTTTACTCAAATACCCCAAACCTTCTCTTCCGATTTTTTTAACTGTTGCCGGAATCTCAAAACCCTCTTTTGAATAAAGAGAAGTTACTGATTGCCCCCCAAGTTCTTCTATTGGGGCTGTAATAGAATAATTTTGCAAATTGTACAAATTATATATAGCACAGGCTCCGATATTAGTTAAATTGCCCCCGATTTCGAGGTCATAAATTTCACCCGACAAATTCCTCCACGGAGCGTTTGTATACCATATTCCGTTTGAAGCCTGACTAGCCCAAAAATCATGCATTTTTCCATCACCGGTTAATATCAGTTTATGACTCGTTTCATCATATGACCAAAGGCAACTTTCCGTATAGTTCCCCTCACTGTCTTTCGGCCCGCAATTTCCACCGACTTGTGCATTTGCATCAAAAGACAATACAGACACCGCAAAACTCAAAATCAGAATTTGGTATTTCATATATCTTCTCCAATAAAAATCAGTCAAAAATACCGCTCCTTATCAAAGGACGGTCGGAGCGTTCGAAAATCATACCAGATGAAATGACTCTTATGGCCTTTAGGAGCAAACCTTGAACATTCGCCACAAGCACCCCGACCTACATCGGGGGATAGATGTGTTATTCTTAAAAAAAATAACACCCATAATATACAGTGCTATCCTTCACTGCATCTGGTCTGAAAGGCTTTCGACAGCCCTTGCGCCCAATTCAAGCGCGGGATAAGAAAAAATTTCCTATCCGCTTCATATTATGGCATATCAAGCGATAAATGTCAAATTAAAAAAGTGAGGTTACTTAAAAAGCACTATTTAATGTCATAAAACGTGTTATACACGGTTGCAAACACGATATTAAAATAAATCAGATAAATCGAATAAAAGCCGACTTGAAACCACCCGTGGCACATGAGAAGTGTATCTAACTCATACACCACAAGGCACGGCAAATTAAGCGCAACCATCAATGCCAAAAACGGCAAATAATTGCCTTGCGTTTTTTTGAATATTTTTCTAACCGAGCCGCTCAAACCCTGCACGGCCGAAATAAAGGCCAAATAAGGCCGACAAAATGCAATCGGCGCACACAGCAAAAAAATCACCGAAAACACCGCCACATTAAACAAACTGATTTCGGGCGCTTGCAGCATCGCCATATAACGTTCAAAATACAAAAGATATTGTCCCTTAAAGCCCAACATCAACGGGATATACGGCAAAAACAACAAAAACACCAGCAGCACAAAAGTAATAAAAATCATTTTAGAAGACGGAATTGCACTTGCTACTACCTTTTTCCACATCAAATAAGGCTTTTTTTGGTAACACACTCTAAAAAACACACACCAAAAAACATAATATCCGATAGACCACACAAGGCTGAACGGGTTGGCAAAACCTTTCGGCAACAGATTAAACACGGCACAAAATGCAAAATTAACCAGCCAAAATATGCGCCACACATTTTGTGTTTGGTTGAGGCGCTCATATGCCGTCTTCAACGTCATCATCACCGGTAATCTTTTGATATCTTCTGTCATACCTTTATCCTTGCGGAACAAGTGGTTGCGACTGATCGTCTTCCTCAAATGTATCCGTATCGGCATTCGGATCATATTCGATACCGAGTTTGGAGAGCATATCATCATTGATATCTTCACGTTGTGCCACAATCCAATCCGGCACATTCGGCGCGGGTTTTAAAGCACGCAACTTCTTCATCTTCGGATCAAGATACCATCTCGGCGAATCGGCCATAATCGGTCGGTCGATATAACTTTGCATCAACACAACTTGTTTGAGCATCGGCAAACTCAACAATTCGGTTGTCGAAATCACCGAAATACCTTGCAATTGATAACTCACATTCTTGGCAAACGGGTTTGAATTTTTGCCGATAGAGCCCTCATTACGCGAAAATGACGATGTCTGAACCGTTTTGTTTCCAATCATTTTAGAAAAACGTTGTGCCGTCACTTCGTTGTTTTGCGACAGAATCACCTTGCACGCCGTCGTAGAAATCACCGTTTCCAAATCATCCTTACCGTATTTACC
>JAGCTK010000212.1 GCA_017963715.1 Alphaproteobacteria bacterium
CCGATGTAAAGGCAACCGAGGTGATGTTGTCAACCTTTTTTAAGGTTTGTAAAGCATCGCGCAAGCCCGATACAACGCCGCGGGGCAGGTCAACCTGACTTAAATCGCCGTTGACGACCATGCGCGAATTTTCACCCAAACGGGTCAAAAACATCTTCATTTGCATGGGGGTTGTATTTTGTGCCTCATCTAAAATGATAAATGCGTTTGAAAGCGTGCGGCCGCGCATAAAGGCCAAAGGCGCAATTTCAATCTCACCTATCGAGAGTTTTTTATCGACCGTTTCGGCCGGCAACATCTCGTAAAGCGCGTCATATAAAGGCCTTAAATACGGATCGACTTTGTCTTTTAAGTCACCCGGCAAAAAGCCCAAATTTTCGCCTGCTTCGACGGCTGGTCGCGATAAAATGATTTTATCAACCGCGCCTTCAAGCATCATTGAGACGGCAAGTGCCACCGCCAAATAGGTTTTGCCGGTACCGGCAGGACCTAAGCCGAAAACAAGTTCGTTTTTAAGCATTGCTTCGATGTATTTGGCTTGTGTGGCGGAACGGGGGTAAATATAACGTTTTTTGGTTTTTAGTACAATTTCATTAAAGGTTTGCAAATCTTTGGCATCAGTGCCGCCGCAAATTCTGACGGCTGCTTTGACTTCCTGCTCACCGATATCAAGATTTTTGCTGGCTTTGTCATAAAGCACCATAATCGCCGTTTTGGCATTTTCAATTTCATTGGCACCGCCCTTGATGGTGATTTGATTACCGAAACTCAAAATCTCGACACCCAAACTTTTTTCAATCAATTTGAGGTTGGCGTCATTGATACCGACCAGTTTTTGAATGAGTTGGTTGTTGTATAATTCAAAATTTATTTCAGCCATTGTTTGCGACCTTTCCTTCTAAAGAATTTGTTGTTGCACTTAAAATTTTAACTTTTAAAATCTGTCCGAGATCGTTATTTGAAGCGTCGGCATACACGTTTTGCATATAAGGGGTGCGGCCGGTGAGTTGGCCCTTGTGACGACCGGAACTTTCAAACAAAACATCAAAGGTTTTGCCGACCGAGGCTTGATTGAACTTTGTCTGCAGGTCAAAAAGTTTGGTCTGCAAAATATCAAGACGCTCTTTTTTGACTTTTTCGGGAATTTGGCCTTCCATATCGGCTGCCGGCGTACCGGGCCGTTTGCTGTATTTGAACGAAAAGGCCTGAATGTAACCGACTTTGTCGACAATGTCGAGCGTTGCGGCAAAATCTTCATCCGTTTCGGACGGAAAACCGACAATAAAGTCTGACGAAAATCTTAAATTCGGGTTGGCATCTTTTAATTTACCGATGACTTCAAGATATGTTTCGGCCGTGTGGCGTCGGTTCATCAATTTTAAGATTCTATCCGAACCCGACTGAACGGGCAGGTGTAAATAAGGCATCAAAATATCAAGATTTTTGTGGCACAAAATCAAATCATCATCCACGTCGGCTGGATAGGAAGTGGTGTATCTTAAGCGTTTGAGGCCGTCAAGTTCGGCCATTTTGTTTAAGAGATAAGCCAGATTGCGCTCAACTCCGCGCGCATCTTCGCCATGGTATGAATTGACATTTTGACCGAGCAAATTGATTTCTTTCGTGCCGGTGGATATCAGACGCTTTGCCTCAGCTAAAACATCTTCAACGGGGCGCGAATATTCAACACCTCGGGTGTAGGGCACGACGCAGTAACTGCAAAAATTGTTGCACCCTTCCTGAATGGCTAAAAACGAGCAACCGCCTTCGGCTTTGTTTTGAGGCAGAAAGTCAAATTTTGATTCGGCCGGAAAGTTGGTGTCAAGTACGCAAGACTGTTTTTCAGCCTCGATATCTTTAAGAATTTGTGGTAGACGATGATAGGTGAGCGGGCCGAACGCAAAGTCAACAAACGGCGCGCGTTTGAAAATCTGCTCATCTTCGGCCTGAACAACACAGCCCGCCACGCCTATCACGGTCTGAAGTCCGTTTTCGGCACGTTCGTTTTTGATCATCAAAGCGCGGCCTAAATCAGAAAATAGTTTTTCGGCGGCCTTTTCACGAATGTGGCAAGTATTGAACAACACCAAATCTGCATCTTGTTGAAGATCTGTTTTGACATAACCCATATCTTGAAGCATCATCGCCATGCGATGCGAATCATAAACGTTCATTTGGCAGCCGTAAGTTTTGATAAAATACTTTTTTGACATGTCTTTCTTGTTATTGATTGTTTTTTTGTTATGCTATGCCAAAGAAAAGTATTTTTCAAATGTTTTTTTGTGTGTGAACACAACATAAAGTCAAACAAAATATCATCAAATGATAAAAAGTTGTTGCAAAACGAAAATTAGTTTGTTATAAGTGGGCAGAATTTATGATATGCGTGTATAGCTCAGTTGGTAGAGCAACTGACTCTTAATCAGTGGGTCCGGGGTTCGAGCCCCCGTGCGCGTACCAATAA
>JAGCTK010000213.1 GCA_017963715.1 Alphaproteobacteria bacterium
AGTTCAAAGTCGAAAGCCCGTTTGAGCCGTCGGGTGACCAACCGGATGCCATCAAAGAATTGGTGGATGGTCTCAATGCCGGCCTTCAAAATCAAGTATTGCTCGGCGTCACCGGCTCGGGCAAAACTTTTACAATGGCCAAAATCATTGAGCAAGTCAAAAGGCCTGCCCTCATTATGGCGCCAAACAAAATTTTGGCCGCGCAACTTTATTCTGAGATGAAAGAGTTTTTTCCGCACAATCATGTTGAATACTTTGTCTCATACTATGATTATTATCAGCCGGAAGCCTATATCCCAAAAACCGATACCTATATCGAAAAAGATTCTGCCATCAACGAGCAGATTGACCGCATGCGTCACGGTGCCACGCGAAATGTGTTGGAGGCTTCAGATACCATCATTGTCGCATCTGTTTCGTGCATTTACGGTTTGGGCAGCATGGAATCATATTCGTCAATGGTTTTCAATCTCAAAATCGGCGACACGGTTGATCCGGCGCTAATTTGTCGCAATTTGGCCGAACTTTTGTATGTCAGAAATCAAATTTCTTTCACGCGTTCAACTTTCCGCTTAAACGGCGATACATTAGAGATTTTTCCAGCCCACTATGAAGACCGTGCCTGGCGTGTCACATTTTTCGGCGATGAGGTTGATGAAATATCCGAATTTGATCCCTTAACCGGCAAAAAAACCGCAACTTTGAGCGAAATCACCGTTTATCCGGCCAATCATTATGTCACACCGCGGCCGGCACTGTCGCAGGCCATCGCGCACATCAAAGACGATTTGGCTTTGCGTTTGGCCGAACTCAAAGGCCAAAACAAACTCTTGGAGGCCCAGCGTTTGGAACAGCGCACAAGGTTCGATTTGGAGATGATGGAATCCATCGGCCATTGTAAAGGCATTGAAAACTATTCGCGCTATTTAACGGGCCGCAATCCGGGTGAGCCGCCACCGACGCTTTTTGAATATCTGCCGAAAAATGCCGTTTTGTTTATTGACGAAAGCCACATTAGTGTGCCGCAAATCGGTGCCATGTATCGCGGTGATTTTAACCGAAAATCGACACTTGCCGATTATGGTTTCCGCCTGCCCTCGTGTTTGGACAACAGGCCTTTGAAATTTGAAGAATGGGATAAGATGCGGCCCCAAACGATTTTTGTATCGGCCACACCCGGCGATTTTGAATTAGACCAAAGCGGCGGCAGTTTTGCCGAGCAGGTCATTCGCCCGACGGGTTTGACAGACCCCGAATGCATCATCCGGCCAGCCGTTTCCCAAATTGATGATTTAATGCACGAATGCAAGCAAACAGCACTCAAAGGCGAGCGTGTATTGGTCACGACCTTGACCAAAAAAATGGCCGAAGATTTGACCGACTATTTTCATGACAACGGGCTTAAAGTGCGTTATATGCACTCGGACATCGACACATTGGAGCGCATCGAAATTATACGTGATTTAAGGCTTGGCGTGTTTGATATTTTGGTTGGTATCAACCTGCTTCGCGAAGGCTTGGATATCCCCGAATGTTCACTCGTTGCCATTTTAGATGCCGACAAAGAAGGCTTTTTGCGCTCTACCCGCTCACTGATACAAACCATCGGACGCGCCGCACGAAATGCCAACGGCAGAGTGATTTTATATGCCGATAAAATAACAGATTCCATCAAACAGGCCGTTGATGAAACAAATCGCCGCCGTGAAAAACAGATGAAATATAACAAAGAGCACAACATCACCCCGAAAACCATTCAAAAAAGTATATCGCAAACACTATCCGAGATGAGCGAAACAGACCTTGAAAAGAACAATTTGCCCACGGTTGAAGAGGTAAAAAACCTTGAAAAACAAATCAAAGAATATACCAAACTGATGAAAGAGGCCGCCTTAAATCTTGAATTTGAACAAGCGATGATTTACCGCGACAAACTCAAAGCCTTAGAGGCTTTGGCCCTCAAAAATCTTTAAGCTATTTTGACTTTACTCCCTCAGCGTGCGTTAAAAATCAATGTGGAAGAAATCAGGCAAAAATTATCCGTTTTGGATTTGGATGAGCTCAAGCTTCAAAGCGTCGGGTGTTTATCGCTATTTGATTTTGACATCAGTTTAACGACCGTTGCCGCCATTTTGACTTTGGCGGAGACGCTTTGAGAAGTTTCTCGTTTGTGATTTTGTTCGGCGTGATTATCGGTACATATTCATCTATTTACATTTCCTGCGTGTTCTTAAATGTGTTTGATTTGAGAAAGACACAGGAGAATCGCGAACGGCAAGAAAACGCCAACCCGTTCGGCAACGCCTAAAATCATAAAAATATATGTCATAAAAAAGGGAACATCATTGTTCCCTTTTTTGATACAAATAAAAACCTTGTTTATATGTGCGTGCTTTTTGCTTGCAAAAAAAAAGGTTTCGCGGCATATTAAGGGCAGTTTTGAATACTTATTTTTTAGGAGAATTTTAAGATGCCTTTGATTTCAATGCGTCAAATTTTGGATCATGCGGCCGAGAACGGATACGGTGTTCCGGCTTTTAACATCAACGATATGGAGCAGGTGATTGCGGTGCTCCAAGCCGCACGCAAGGTCAATGCCCCTGTTATTTTGCAGACATCGACCGGTGCACGCAAGTTTGCCGGTGACCCGATGATCAGACACATGGTGCAAGCAGGGCTCGAGATGTTTCCGGAATTGCCGATTTGTATTCACCAAGACCACGGTGCCTCGGTTGACATTTGCCAAAGCGCAATTGTCAACGGCTATTCTTCGGTGATGATGGACGGCTCTTTGGAAGCAGACGGTAAAACCCCTTCAAGTTACGAATATAATGTTCGTGTCACCAAAGAAGTTGTCGCACGCGCACATGCCGTCGGCGCTTCGGTTGAGGGCGAATTGGGCGTCATCGGCTCACTCGAAACAGGTAAAGGCGACAAAGAAGACGGTCACGGTGCGGAAGGCACGATTGATAAAAAACGTTTGGTGACAGACCCCGATGAAGCCGCTCGTTTTGTGGCCGATACCAATGTGGATGCTTTGGCTGTGGCTGTGGGCACATCACACGGCGCTTATAAATTTACACGCAAGCCGGATGGTGAAATTTTGGCCATTGATGTGATTGAAAAAATCCACAAAAAATTGCCTAACACACACATGGTGATGCACGGCTCATCTTCCGTTCCGCAAGAATTGCAAGACCTCATCAATGCTTATGGCGGTGCCATTCCTCAAACATACGGTGTACCGGTTGAAGAAATCGTGCGCGGTATTAAATCGGGTGTTCGCAAGGTCAATGTTGACACCGATTGCCGTATGGCCATCACAGGCGCCATCAGACGTTTATTCACGGAAAATCCGAAAGAATTTGATCCGCGTAAATACTTAAAGCCTGCCATTGAAGAAATGCAAAAAGTTTGCGAAGCACGTTATATTGCATTCGGTGCGGCAGGACACGCCGACCAAATCAAGGTTGTGTCCTTGTCATAAATGGCCAAAAGATATTAAACGCTGTTGTCTCAAAATCAAAGCCCCGATGATCTCGGGGTTTTTTTTATACTTCCGTTTTAAGTTTTGACCAGACATTTGAATCGCAAAATATATTTTTGCTTTCATCAAACCTGTCATTTCGCAGCACACCGTCTAAGTGATAACCCGCATTTTTTGCAACACTCGCCGATTTGAGGTTTTTAACATCAGTGCCGATGACAATGCGGTGGAAGCCCTGCCGAAAAGCCTCTTTTTCAAGCCCTAAAACGGCCTCTGTCATATAACCGAAGCCGCAAGCCGATTGCTTGAGCCAATAACCGATTTCGGTCGAAAAAAACTTGTGATTGATATGAACCAAATCAATCATACCTAAAAATTCATCATTATCCAAACGGCGAATCATATAAGCAAAACCCGTTTGTTCATCCCATTTTTTTTCGCAATAATTTTTAAGATAAACAAATTCATCTTCGGCCGAGTTCATCGTTGATGCCCACGGCAACCACTCTGCAATATGCTCTCTTGAGGCATCGACCGCTTCATAAATTTCTTCGGCCAATGCAAATGTCACCGGATATGGACGTTTTAAGACCAAACGCGGTGTTTGAATAAGAGGTGCAAAATCCATCGCTTATCTCCCGTTGTTATCTGATATCGACATCATAGGAGATAAATTTTCAAAGTTCAAGCGCAAAACTAATTTTTGATAATCGGCAACCCCTCATAATCGGCCTCAATCAGGCCGCCGATAACCACTGCAACATTGTCATAACCCTCATTTTCAAACATTTGCGCCGCCTGCGACGCGCGCCCGCCCGAAGTGCAGATAATATTGATGGTTTGCGTGCCGTTAAGGTCATGCTCTTTGATAAAAATTTCGGGCTTGAGTGTTTTCAAAGGCTCCAAAACATGCGGATATCCCAACTGCTCCTCGCTGTGTTCCCGCACATCACGCACATCCAAAATAAACGAATCGGCTTTTAAATCTCTCGGTTTAATAAATCTCATATTCTCCTCCTTTTAAAAGAGAATATAATCTTTCAAGGGCGCTTATCCAAGCATAACAAAGGTATATAAGCGTCCATATATTTTTTTTGAAAAAGTATACGATTTACGAGTGATGATGATATTTGCTCGTATAGATAAAAAAGATGATTGTCACAACGCATGTAATACCAAGCCCGATCCACACAGATGTTGTCAAATCTTGCCTTAACATCAAATCGGAATAGCCGAAATATGTGCCGCAAACAGCCGTCATAAACATGGCCGGCACCATGGCCATTTGGTAAAAATGGTGTTTGTGTTTTAAGTATAGTGCACCAATCCAAAGCATAATTGTTGCAAGCATTTGGTTTGTCCAGCCGAAATAAAGCCAAATTTTATTCAAATCAATCAACGCCAATCCCATGGCCGAAGCAAAAATAATCACACTTAAGATCAAGCGATTTGACAGTTTTTGTTGTCTGATTTTGAAAAAGTCCGCAAGCGACAATCTGGCCGAACGAAGCGCCGTATCACCTGATGTAATGGCCAAAAGCACAATTGCGGTCACGGTCAGTATTTTGCCCCACGACCCGAGCAGACCTTCTGAAATTACCGACACAACTTTGCCCGCGTTGCCGGTTGAACCCAAAGCCTCATTTAAGCCGGTTGTGCCATGAAAATATGCAATAGAAAGTGTCGCCCAAATCAGCGCCACAACGCCCTCCAATATCATCGCGCCGTAAAAAATCGGACGCCCGTATTTTTCATTGGTGAGGCATCTTGCCATCATCGGCGATTGTGTTGCGTGAAAACCGCTCAACGCCCCGCAGGCAATCGTGATAAACATTAAGGGAAAAATCGGCTTGCCGTTCGGATTTTGATTGAATGTGTGCAAATCAGGATAAAAATCATACCCGCCGACAAACAAAGCCCCCAAAAGCAACACCGTCGCAATCAACAATGTTGCCGCAAAAAACGGATAAAGATGTCCGACGATTTTATCAATCGGCAAAATGGTCGCCAAAAAGTAATACCCGAAAATGAGAAGGAGCCACCACATAAAATCCATACCGATAAGGTTTGAAAGCATCATTGCCGGCGTCTTGGCAAAAATCGAGCCGACAATCAAAAGCAAAATCACGAGCAGACTCAAAAACGCGATACAGAATTTATGCCCCAAAAACACCTCAACAAAATCTGAGAGCGTGCGCCCGCGGTATGACATCGAAATCATCCCCGACAAATAGTCATGAACGCCGCCTGCAAAAATCGAGCCAAACACAATCCACAAAAGGCAAACAGGGCCGTAAAGCGCACCCAAAATTGCCCCAAACACAGGCCCTAACCCTGCAATATTTAAAAACTGAATGAGAAACACGCGCACCGGCGACAAGGGCATATAGTCCACCCCGTCGGCATAAGTGATAGCCGGCGTTTTGTGTTCCGGCTTGATGACAAAAACTTTTTCAACCAACACACCGTAGGTGAAATAACCTAAAATCAGCAAACAAAGCGAAAGCAAAAAAAGTCCCATTTTTTCAAAGTCCTTATAAATATTTTAACACGAAAAAACTGCCGATTAACAAAACAAAAAACAGCACCGTCAGCCAACCCAAATTTTTTTCGATAAAAGTTTTCATCGGCGCACCGTATTTTTTTAAGAGCCACGCCACCACAAAAAATCGCCCGCCGCGCGCCAACACGGATGCCACCGTAAACACCGCCAAATTAAGATGTACGGCCCCTGAGGCTATGGTGATGATTTTATACGGAAAAGGTGTCAATCCGGCGCCAAAAACGATCCATGCACCGTAAATATGGTAATAATCTTCAAATTCTTGAAATTTTTCGAGATAGCCGTAAAATTTTAAGAGCGGCTCGGCCACCATATCAAACAAAAACACACCGATACCATAACCGAAATAGCCGCCAATCACCGATGCAACGGTGGCAAGCATTGCCATACGCCACGCTTTTGAGGGCGCTGCCAAAATCATCGGTATCAACATAATATCAGGCGGAATCGGAAAAAAAGAACTTTCGGCAAAAGCCACGGCAAAAAGCGCCATCATCGCCCCCTTGCCTTCGGAAAGTTCAAGCATCTTGTCATAAATTTTGCGTATCAAGCCCATATTGATATCCTTTTGACAAGCGGAATATAAAAAAAAACCGCGCAGGTGTCAAGAATTATATCACCCGAAGCATCAAAGCAGCCAAATTTATCAGCCGACACTTCCTTCCAAACTGATGTTGATCAGTTTGGCGGCCTCAATGGCAAATTCCATCGGCAATTTTTGCATCACGTCTTTGCAAAAACCATTAACAATCAAACCAACGGCTTCTTCCTCGCTCAAACCGCGCTGACAACAATAAAAAAGTTGTTCCTCGCTGATTTTTGAGGTTGTCGCCTCATGCTCCAAAACAGCGGTTTTATTTTCGTTTTCGATATAAGGCACGGTGTGCGAGCCGCATGTCGAGCCGATGAGCAAACTGTCACATTCGGAATAATTTCGTGCGTTTTGGGCCGTTTTTGCCACTTTAACAAGCCCGCGATACGTCTGGTTGGAAAAGCCGGCCGAGATGCCTTTCGAGATAATGCGCGAGGTTGTGTTTTGCCCGATATGAATCATTTTTGTACCGGTATCAGCCTGTTGATGATTGTTTGTGATGGCAACCGAATAAAATTCGCCCGACGAATTGTTGCCTTGCAAAATGCAAGACGGATATTTCCACGTTACCGCCGAGCCTGTTTCAACCTGTGTCCATGAAACCTTGGCATTGTCGCCTTTACAGGCCGCACGTTTGGTCACAAAATTATACACCCCGCCCTTGCCGTCTTTGTCGCCCGGATACCAATTTTGCACGGTAGAATATTTGACTTCGGCATCTTTTAAAACCACAATTTCAACAATGGCCGCATGAAGTTGATTTTCGTCACGTTGCGGCGCCGTGCATCCTTCCAAATATGACACATAACTGCCCTCATCGGCCACAATCAGCGTGCGCTCAAACTGTCC
>JAGCTK010000214.1 GCA_017963715.1 Alphaproteobacteria bacterium
CATTATTGTTGCAGAAAAACTGTATGTTGATGCGTTGCAAGAGATTTTAAAAACGAAGCCACATATTGATGCGAAAGGTCTGATGGCGGCATCTGCCCAATATTTTTACGATAAATTAGTTAAAAAAGGCGACCAGGCGCTGATGTCACTTTCTTTTGCGAAGGATTTAAATCAGGAAAAATTGGATGCTTTCTTAAAAGATTTTGATATTGAATGTGTGGGAAATGATAAGGCGCTTTTATTATCATATGTGATGAAAGCACATCCGGATTTGACGTTTGATGCTTATAACGGTCCGCGTTCGTCAGGTTTGTTGACGTTTTACAGGTTTGCAAACTTAAAATTGGTTGCGCAATACACACAAATAGGCAAAGAACTGAATGCCGCCGGTATCGTGCCGCTTGTGATGAAAGGTGGCGCCATGAAATATTTGAGGCCGGAACTTTCAAGAGCGATGAGTGATATTGATATTTTGGTGCATATGGGCGAAGAATATAAAAAGTCAAAGCAAATTGCCGTAGATATGGGCTATGATTATGAGGATAACGGACATTCCATCGATTTGCACGAAAAGGGAAGCATGGCCGGCTTACTTGATATTCATCAATGGGTTGAAATGAATTCGGATTATGACAAACAATTTATGAATACAATTTTTGATCGCGCACAAAAGCAGAAAGTGTTTAATGTCGAATCATACATACCCTGCGCGGAAGATTTGGTATTTTTAGGACTTGTCAATATGGTCAAAAATATCAGGGAGAAGACCAGTCTGAAAGGCATTTTATATACCCTGTTTGATTTCGAGTTTTTAACACAATCAAAGTCCGATTTTAATTGGGAAATCGTTAAAGACAATATTAAGCGAACGGATACATATCCTCAGATGTATACGGCAATTTTGTTTGCAAATCAAATTGTGCCGGGGTTATTGCCCGAGGTGTTGGTGGAAGGCAAAGAATTTGAAAAGAAAATTCAAAATTATTGCAACAGGGATATCTATTACAGCATATACATTCACGATTTGAAATGGAAATGCAAAACTTTGCGCTTGATAAAATCGTTAAAAGACTGGAAATCTTTCAAATATTGGTATAAAACAAGAATACCGTACTTCTTTTTGAAACGAATCGGAAAAAGCCAAGTGCTGACGAATTTGTTTTTGAAGTATTTTCACTGAGTAAAAGAGAAAAGAATGTTTATCACTGTTGATAATAAAGAAATTTTAAGCGGTTATTTTAAGCAAATGGCCGCACTTGTACAAAAAAAGCCGCTTTGTTTTACAAAATATGTTGATTTGGGTGTGAAAGTTATTCGTATTCTTTCGTATAATCAAGATTATTTGGCTCATATACAAAGGCAGTTGACATATGTTTTACGAGACGAAGCGGATCATTATGATGAGACGCTTGTCGTTTTTCAAGAGGAAGATATTAAACGCGTTGCAATGAGTTTGGATGAAAAACTTGATCCGAAAAAAAATATAAGGCTTCGCTTGGAACTGATTGTGAATAAATCCGAATATCCGAGTGTTTGGATTTTTGATAAAGAATATTCAAATGTTAATCCCGTTCTTTATGTAGATGGTGTTGTTGGCGTTGTAGAGGGGTTTGATGTTGAAAATCACACGTACTATTATGGAGTCAGAGATTTAGCACCGGAAGAATTTATCAAGCAGGGGCATTGTTTTGTGCAGGCCTTTAATAACCTGATTAAAACCGATACGGTTAATATTGCACACGGCGCAATTATCGGATTTGCGGGTAACGGGCTTTTGATGTGCGCGCGCGGGCAGAGAGGAAAATCGACGTTGACGGTGCATGCGATGATGCACGGATTTGAATATGTGTCGGATGATTATCAGATTTTGGAAAATAAAAACGGGCAGATTTTGTCTTACCCGATTTATTCAATCATCACATTAAGTCCGACGATGTACAGCGAACTTTATGATGATTTGAAGGGTAAATTTGTTTCAAACAATGCGCGAAAAGACAAGTATGTGATTAATATTGCGCCATATCATGACCAGTTTAGAAGGGCTTATCCGATAAGATTGTGTCTGTTTCCGGAAATTGTCAAAGACAAAGAGCCGAGTATTAAGTTTTGCACCTCAAAAGAAAAAGGTCGCGCCATTGTGCAACTTGTACAGTCGACTGTTTCGCAGATGCGTGATATGAACAGCAAAGCGGTGATTAAGAAAATGTTTGAGATGGTCAAAGACCTTGATTTTTATAAGTTTAATCTTTGCCGTGATATTGCCGGCAATACGGAATATTTGAGAAACTTTTTGAACGGATTTGATTTTAACGCGCGAAAAGGAATCCCAACCGATAAGGTGATGGTTGATATCACGTTTGATTTGGCCAATATTTTAGACAGTTCGACTTGCACGCTTTATGCGATGAACAAGTTTGCGACCAATGTTTATGAAAATTTGCTTCAAGGTGTTTCAAAAGAGGATATTTGGCAAAAACTTGCACCGTTTGAAAGTGAAAATAAAAATTTGAAA
>JAGCTK010000215.1 GCA_017963715.1 Alphaproteobacteria bacterium
CCGAGTTCTTTGGCTGCCCAACCAAGGTGTGTTTCCAAGATTTGTCCGACGTTCATACGTGAAGGCACGCCAAGCGGGTTCAACACGATATCGACCGGCGTACCGTCTTCCATGTAAGGCATATCTTGGAGCGGCAAAACGCGTGAGACGGTACCTTTGTTACCGTGACGACCGGCCATCTTATCACCTGTTTGCATTTTACGTTTTGTGGCAATAAAGACTTTGACCATCTTCATCACGCCGGGGAGCAAATCGTCACCTCTTTGAACTTTTTCAACTTTGTCTTCAAAGTGAGCGGTGATTTTGGCAACTCTCGCATCAAAAGCAGCGGAAAATTCTTCAATCTCGCGCATCACTTTTTCGTCTTTGACAACAATCTTACGCCACATTGCCGGTTGGACGGAATCAAGCATTTCTTCCGTCAATTCAACTTTTTTACTGAGCGGTTTCGGTGCATCAACGGTTGTTTGGCCGAGAAGCATTGTTTTTAATCTGGCGTTGAAACTGCGGCGAACAATGGCAATTTCATCATCACGGTCTTTGGCCAAGTGCGAAATTTCTTCCTGTTCGATTGAGAGTGCGCGCTCGTCTTTTTCGATACCGCGACGTGAGAAAATTTGAACATCCACAACCACACCTTCAATGCCCGGTTGAACGCGAAGTGATGTATCACGAACATCAGATGCCTTTTCACCGAAGATGGCACGTAAGAGTTTTTCTTCCGGTGTCACGGGCGATTCACCTTTCGGAGTGACTTTACCGACCAAAATATCACCGGCTTTGACTTCGGCACCGATATAAACAATGCCGGCTTCATCCAAGTTACGAAGGGCTTCTTCACCGACGTTGGGGATATCACGCGTAATTTCTTCGGCACCTAATTTTGTATCACGTGCCATAACCTCAAATTCTTCAATATGAAGAGAGGTTAACACATCATCACGGGAAATACGTTCGGAAAGCAAAATAGCATCTTCGTAGTTCAAACCGTTCCAAGGCATAAAGGCCACCAAAACGTTTTTACCCAAGGCAAGTTCGCCCAAATCGGTACAAGGACCGTCGGCGATAATATCACCGGCTTTGATTTTGTCACCGACTTTAACAAGCGGCACTTGGTTGATGCAAGTGTTTTGGTTGGAACGACGGAATTTTTGAAGTCTGTAGATTTCGACACCGACGTTGCTGGCATGTTTGTCATCCGAGCGAATAACAATACGGTTTGCATCGACAGAGTCGACAATACCGTCATATTTTGCAATGAGTGTTGCACCGGAATCTTTGGCAACGGCCGCTTCAATACCCGTACCGACCAAAGGTGCTTCGTTTCTTAAAAGCGGCACGCCTTGACGTTGCATGTTTGAACCCATCAATGCACGGTTTGCGTCATCGTTTTCCAAAAACGGAATAAGTGCCGTGGCAACGGAAACAAGTTGTTTCGGTGAAACGTCAATGTAGTTGATTTCTTCCGGCTTTGCAAACAAAACCTCACCGTTTTTACGACAGGTAATCATATCGTTTTCAAAATGGCCGTCTTCTTTAACTTTTGCATTGGCTTCGGCAATAATCACTTTGCCTTCTTCATCGGCAGAAAGATAAACAACATCTTTTGTCACGACACCGTCCACCACTTTACGATACGGACACTCAATAAAACCGTATTTATTGATACGTGCATAAGTAGCCAGTGAGTTAATCAAACCGATGTTCGGACCTTCAGGCGTCTCAATCGGGCAAATACGACCATAGTGTGTCGGATGTACGTCGCGGACTTCGATGCCGGCACGTTCACGCGACAAACCGCCGGGGCCCAAAGCCGACAAACGACGTTTGTGTGTGATTTCGGACAACGGGTTGTTTTGGTCCATAAATTGTGATAATTGGGAGGAACCGAAGAATTCTCTGACAACGGCGGCAATCGGTTTGGCATTAACCAAATCTTGCGGCTTAATGTTATTCAAAACTTCGGAACTCATCTTTTCACGA
>JAGCTK010000216.1 GCA_017963715.1 Alphaproteobacteria bacterium
CAACCCTGTTTTTAAAACCGATGCCAAATTTATTGCAAAAGAGTGGTCGAAGCAAAAAGCACACGTTTCGGATCCATATTTTGCACCAAAACAGCCTGAAAAACAGGATAGGCTTGCTCGCATTCGGTCAAGGCAATGTCGACCATCTGTGCCAATTTTTCTTCAAAAGCCGCATCGTTGCCGTCGACAATGATGGAATGTTTGAAAATCGGCATATCATGCTCGGTCCAGTATGAAAAATGCCCGAGCCATAAATTTTCGTTGACGAGAGCCAAAAGTTCAAACATTTTGTTTTTATCGCAAAGTTTATTTTCAATATCAATCAAACAGGACATATGCAGACATTTAAGCCGCTCTTCCCACGCAAAAAACAGCAACATATCCTGCCATTTTCCGCTGACTTCAATCACAATTTCATTAAGGCCGCGACGCTCCCATTCAAACGCCTTTTGACCGAAGATATTCTCTAAAATATCAATCGGATTTGAGTTTTGAACATTTTGCGTTGCTAAAAACATTTATGAGCCCTTGTTATTCATCACGTTCAAAGCATATACAAACGGCGATTCGCGCGCAATAAAGTTGATAAAGTTTTGCACGCAAAAAAATATATTTTTAAGTTACAAAAAAAATATTTCATCATTTCAATGGGTTAAAAAAACGGCGGTGAACAAAATTATTTTTAATGTGGATTATTTCGGCGCATTTAATATACTTTTAACATTTAAGAGCAAAGGATTTTTGACAACATGACCGGTTTAGCCTATCCGTCCGTTTCACCCGTGATGATCAGTTTGGGTTTTTTTAATATCAGATGGTATTCAATGGCCTATCTTTTGGGCATTATTGCGGCATGGTTTTTGATTGTCAAAAATATCAAAAAATATAAGTTGCCGCTTCAAAAAGGGCAAATTGATGATTTGATTTTTAATACCACATTGGGCATTATCTTGGGCGGCCGATTGATATATGTGCTGTTTTATAACACAGCCATGTTGTGGCAGGATCCGTTGGAAATTTTTGCCGTCTGGCACGGAGGGATGTCTTTTCATGGTGGCTTAATCGGTGCAATCGCCGGTATTTATTACAGCGCGCGCACCATGAAATATCCGTTTTTGGGCTTTTCCGATTTAATTGCGCTCTACACGCCGATCGGGCTATTTTTAGGCAGGCTTGCCAATTTTATCAATGATGAACTTTTCGGCCGTGTGACGGATGTGCCATGGGCCGTCAGGTTTCCGAACGGGGGCTATTTGCCGCGCCATCCGTCGCAGATTTACGAAGCACTGTTGGAAGGTGTGCTGCTGTTTGTTGTTTTGAATATTTTATGGCGCTACAAATATATCAGAGAAAGACACGGCTTTATTTCGGGGATGTTTTTAAGCGTGTATGCTTTAAGCCGTATCATCATTGAAAATTATCGCGAGCCGGACAGCCAACTCGGGTTTATTTTAGGCTCAATCACGATGGGACAGATTTTATCTTTGCCGTTTTTGGTTATTGGTGGGTTGCTTATTTTTTATGCAGTGCGCAAAAAATCAGCGTGATGCACTGCGGCGGTTTTTTTTGCCGATTTCCATTTCTTCACAAAAAGTCATATTTTGCGTAAATCTGTATTTTTGCCTGAAGTTTTCGTGCATCCTCAGCAGCACGGCTTTGGCGTCCGTATCGCTGCGGCGTTTTTCGGACACAACGGGTGTGATGGTGAGTTTGATGGCTTTTTTCTTTAAAGTGACAAATTCGGTTGAAGCAATCAAACGACGAATATTTTCCATCAACTCATAGGTTTGTTTGACATCCAAATCAAAAAATACCAAACAAAACTCGCGCGGGCTCAAACGATAGATATCGGCCTCATTTTCCAACGTGCGCAATTTTTTCAAAATCATATTGACAAAGATATCCGTTTGCTTTGATTTGAAAATTTTGAGCAACTTGGGATAATTGTCGATATAAAAAAAGGCGATGCTGTACTTGGGTGGAAATTTTTTGCGCTCGTTTAAAACAAAACTGTTGGGAGATAGAGTGCCGCTTGGAGCATCTCTATAATAATTGTAGATAATTTGTTCGATTTTGCCGGTAGCAAATACAACAACGGCGGCCAAAAAATAAATCACAAAATCGTAAGTGTTGCGGTAAAAAACAAGCCCCAAGCCGACCAATAAACACGAAAAGAACATCGCGCTTTTTTGAAACGAGGGCCATTGGCTGATCTTAAATAAAAGGCCGAATAAAATGACAAACCACAAACCCATGCTGATGATAAAAAATATTTGGTTGGTCTGCATTGTTTGAATCAAAACAAAATTTTCAGACAGGGTGGCCGGCAGCAACAACCACAAAACGGATGTGATTGATACCTTGTCGGACGGTAGAAAAAAGACATAGCCGAAATAAATCGGACAAAGTATCATAATCAAATCGTATACAAGGCCTGATTTTGCGTCCATCAAAGGTATCAGTTTGGCACGCATGGTTGTGAGATATATCAGCAAAATGAGCGCCAAAAACAAAAGGTCTTTTTTGTTTTTATCTATAAAGTATAAGGCAAGCGTACCAACCGAAACGGCAAAAATCAAAGCGTGTGCGCCATATATCTTATCCAAAGACAAGTGCGAGCCGAAATTGCACACAAATGCGGCAACCAGCGTCAAAAACGCGGGCAGATATGACGTCTTAAGCGACGAGCACAGTTTTAAGATAAAAGACACGCCTTTTCCTCGATTTAAAAGATAGAAGTATGATATGCCAAAAATCTTTAAATTTTATTGACGCATTTTAAAATAGAACTGTCGCCGTATGAATAAAAACGATATTTCTCATCGATGGCGTGGGCATAAGCCTTTTTCATCGTGTCAATACCGGCGACCGCACACACCAGCATAAAAAGTGTCGATTTAGGCAGATGAAAATTGGTAATCATCATATCAATCATCTTGAAACGATAGCCGGGGGTGATAAAAATATTTGTTTCCCCTATAAAAGGATGCAAAATGCCTTTGTCATCGGCCGCGCTTTCAAGCAGCCTTAGCGATGTGGTGCCGACGGCAATAATGCGGCGGCCTTGCGCTTTGGCTTGGTTGATAAGGTGCGCCGTTTCTTCTGAAATAACACCGAATTCGGCATGCATTTTGTGGTCTTTGGTATCATCCGTTTTGACCGGCAAAAAAGTGCCTGCGCCGACATGAAGCGTTAAAAATAAGCGCTCAATACCTTTTTTGTCAAGTTTTGCAAGCACTTCATCGGTAAAGTGTAAGCCGGCCGTCGGTGCGGCAACGGCGCCCTCAACCTTGGCATAAATCGTTTGATAATCTTCTTTATCATTGTAAGGTGACCAAAGGCCTTTTTGCGGTTTGTCGCGTTTAATGTAGGGCGGCAAAGGCATTGAACCGTATTTTTGCAAATATGTGCCGAGTTCGTCCGCATCACACAAAAATTTAATAAGCACGCCGTCTTGCCCGCTTTTTTCTAAAACTTCGGCCTTAAAAGTCGATTCGCCGCACGAAATATCGGCTGTGTAGAAGGTGAGGGTGTCACCCGCCTTCAATCTTTTGGCATTTTTGATAAAACTGTGTCATGACAGGCCGTCTTCAGGGTGATATAAGGTCACTTCAACCAAAGCATCGCCTTTGGCACCGTATAAGCGTGCCGGAATAACTTTTGTGTCATTGAAAACCAAAACATCGCCTTTTTGCAAAACATCTGGCAAATCATAAAAATGGCGGTCAACGATGTGCTGCCCGTCGGATAAATCAAGCAACCTTGAATGGTCACGTGGCCGGGCAGGCTCTTTGGCAATTAAATCTTTATCAAGTTCAAAATCAAACAAATCGACGCGCATTGTTTCCTCTTTTATATAATGTA
>JAGCTK010000217.1 GCA_017963715.1 Alphaproteobacteria bacterium
CCACAAACGAACTTGGCTTTTATTTTGCTGAGACAGAAGAAGAACTCACGCGTCTAAAGTGTAAAAATCGCTTAAATATATTCAAAAAAATAAATCTTTTCTAAAATACAAATTTGTTTGTAACTTTTAAATGCGGTTGATGAATTTTAAAGCGTGATGTATAACATGTTTTATGGAAGATTTTATATCAAAATATCATGTTTCACGTGAAACATTAGAGGTTTTTTCTCGCTATATCAATATCTTAAGAGAGTGGCAAGAAAAAATGAATCTTGTCAGCCCAAATTCGTTTGAGCAAATTTGGACGCGGCACATTGCCGACTCGTATCAACTGTATCAATACTTAAGTGCTGACACGCAAAACGTATATGACATCGGGTCCGGCGCGGGTTTTCCGGCTGTTGTGTTGGCGATTGCCTCAATGATGAGTGGCCGTACGACACAGTTTAAATTGATTGAAAGCATCACAAAAAAAACAGTGTATTTAAACGATGTTAGAAATAAACTCGGCTTAAAAAATGTCGAGATTATCAACGATCGTGCCGAAAATTTGCACGTTAAGCCGGCCGATATCATCACCGCGCGAGCAGTCGCAAACCTCAATAAACTACTCGGTTTAGCGTATCCGCTGACAAACTTGAACACTGTTCTTATTCTGCCAAAGGGGCAGGGCTATGCGCTTGAGGTAGATGAAGCCAAGCAAAATTGGCATTTTGATATCAAGGTCTTGCAAAATGAAGTCGAACCTCAAGGTGTTGTCTTAATACTTTCAAATTTAAGGAAAAAGAGATGAAAATCATTTCGGTGACAAACCGCAAAGGCGGAGTCGGTAAGACAACAACAGCTGTCAATATCGCAACGGCTATGGCAGCCATTGGCAAAAAGGTGGCGCTGTTTGACCTTGATCCGCAAGGCAACGCCACAACTTCGCTCGGTATCAACAAAAAAGAAATTTCGTGTTCGGCGTATGATGTGCTCATCAACGGCGCAAATATTAGGAGTGCGCTCCAAACAACGCTTGTGCCGCAGTTTTATATTGTGCCCTCAACACCCGATTTGGCCGCAGCCGAAGTTGAATTAATCAATGTCACGCGACGCGAGTACATTTTACAAAATGTTTTGCGTGCTCTATCGGGTGATTTTGATTATGTGTTGATTGATTGTCCGCCGTCGCTCAATTTGTTAACGGTTAATGCGCTGACGGCCTCAAATTCGGTGATTGTGCCTTTGCAGTGCGAGTTTTTGGCGCTTGAGGGCTTGACGGATTTGGTTAAAAATATCGAGCGCGTCAAACGCATGTTAAACCCGAATTTGAAGTTGCAAGGCATTGTTTTAACGATGTTTGACAGACGAAACAACTTGAGTTTTATGGTTGAAAAAGATGTGCGCAAATATTTCGGAGATTTGGTATACCAAACCGTTATTCCGCGCAGTGTGCGCATTTCGGAAGCACCGTCGCACGGCAAGCCGATTATGCTTTACGATTTTAAGAGTATCGGCGCACAAAGTTACATCAAACTTGCCAAAGAAGTTTTAACAAGAGAAGGAGACATTAAATGAGTGAGCAAAAACACGGTCTCGGGCGCGGTTTGGATGCGCTTTTCGGCGACGAAAACGAGCATTTTGACCTAAACCAGGTTATTCCGGACGAATCAGGCAATAGATTGGTGGAACAGGTTAATGTGGCACTTTTAGTTGCGCGCAAAGATCAGCCGCGTGAAGATTTTGACGAGGAAAGCCTGATTGACTTAACCGAATCGATCAGACAGAAGGGGATTTTGCAACCGATTTTGGTGCGGCCGAAAAATAACTTTTTGGAGATTATCGCCGGCGAGCGACGCTACCGAGCGGCTTTGAAAGCCGGTTTACAGATGGTGCCCGTTATTAAAAAGGATTTAAGCGATGCCGAGGCTTTTGAAATCGCCCTGATTGAAAACATGGTTCGCCAAAACTTAAACCCGATGGAAGAAGCGGCCGGATTTGATAAGTTGATCAAAGAATACGGCTATACACACGAGGATTTATCAAAATCTATCAGAAAATCAAGAAGTTATATCACAAACAGTTTGCGTCTTTTGGATTTACCGTTAAGTGTTCAAAAAATGGTGAGCGACAAACGCTTAAGCGTCGGCCATGCTAAAGTGTTGGTCGGGTTGCAAAATGCCGAAGATATTGCCCAAAAGGTGATTGATAAAGATCTGAGCGTTCGTCAAACTGAAGAATTGACAAGTCGCATCAAATCGGGTAAAAAATCGGTTGCGCACAGAGTGCAAAACGAAGACTTGCGGGCGATCGAAAAACGACTTACCCAGTCTTTGAATGTCAAAGCCAAAATTTCATTCAATGATAAAGGCAAGGGCAAAATTGTTTTGACATACAATAATTTTACGGAACTTGAAAATTTATTAAACAAACTTGAAAAATAAAGGACTTAAAAATGGCAACAATACTTGAAAAAATGCTTGAAAACTGCAAAGCGCAAGGTTATGAACCGACCGAAAACATCGAAAAAATCGCCCGCGCGAAAAATATGATGTTCGGGGACGAAGAATGGAAGCGCTGTCCGTGTGATGGGCATAACGACAACCGTTATTGCATCTCGGAATTGTGCAAAAGCGACATCGAGCGTGACGGAATTTGTCATTGCAGATGCTATCGTAAAACAGGTACGGATAATAAATAATCTGTAAACTTAAAATTACTCTCAAATTGTAATAATGTCATTCTCGGCTGTATGCCGAGAATCTTTTTATTTATATGTGATTCTGACTTTATTTGTTTTACCCGTTACGGCATTCGCCTCATCAACGCTGTAAATACGTTTTTTGATATAATTTCCTGCCGAAATATCTTTTGTATTATTATACCAATGGTTTTGATAAAAAATTTTATCGCCGTCATTGGTGTAACTTAAAATTGCCGGAGATATACTAAGCGGTTTTGTCGGGGGTGGCCAACTGCCGTTATAATCCTCATACTCTAAAGCGTTTTCAAGATATGTTTGGCACGTGGTTTGTTTTTGATCAGGACAGACTAAATTTGTAATTTTTGAGCCCGTTAATGCTAAATTTGAAATTGAAGAACCCGAATCAAAAAGCGATTCCGGTAAAATCAAGGTTTTAACATTTGTACCAGCAACAATACCTTCATGAATAACCTTGATGGATTCGGGCAAAGAAATATTTTTAAGTTTTGCGCAACCTTCAAAGGGATACGCACCAATAGATGTGACCGAATCTGAAATTTCAACTTTTTGCAAATTTGGCGATACAACAAAAGCATGAGTGGGAATTGATGATATGCCTGAAATACTGACTTCGGTAATATCTTTTCCCCATGGTGCATCGTAATAATCATGATATCCCATAGCGCCTGTGCCGGTAATGGTTAATTTTTGGTTTTCATCTAAAGACCATTGGCAGTTTGTGCCGTAATTGCCTTGAGCATCTTTCGGACCACAAAAACCGGAAGTCGAATTTTGCGCATAAACATCTGTGTATATACATAGAAAAGCAACTAAAATTATTTTTTTCATAGAGTGACTCCGTTTTAATGCGTTATAAAAAACGCCTCGAATTTAGAGACGATCAGGGAGTTCGAAAATCACACTAAGAGAGATGACTCCTAAAATCTTTAGCTTAAAATAAGCCTGTACATGCATTTTAGGCTCCCCGACCAATGCGGGGTAAAACCAAAAAAGCATCCTTAAATGGATACCTTCCAGGTATCTCTTAGTGTTGAGCCTTCGACAGCCCCGAACCTCTCGGTTCTCAACAAAGAAAGCAATAACTTTCTATGTCTTGCTTTCATTAAATCATAAGTTCATATCATTGTCAAATAAAAAGTATGCGTGTTAAAATATCGCTTGAAATTTGAAGTAAGTGGTGTATAAACATCACTCAATAACAAAGGATAATGTGATGGCAAAAACTTTTGATGTGATTGTGGTTGGTGGCGGACATGCCGGTTGTGAAGCGGCGGCCGCGTCGGCGCGTATCGGCGCCAAAACCGCACTTGTGACGCACAAACTTGCAAGCATCGGCGAAATGTCGTGCAATCCTGCCATCGGCGGGTTGGGCAAGGGGCATTTGGTGCGCGAAATAGACGCACTCGACGGCTTAATGGGACGTGTGATAGATAAAGCCGGTATTCAGTTTCGGATTTTAAATGCTTCCAAAGGGCCTGCGGTGCAAGGGCCGCGCGCACAAGCCGACAGAGCGCTTTATAAAAAGTATATGCTTGAGGCTTTGGAAAACCAAGACAATTTAGAGTTGATAGAAGGCGCCGTTGAGGGGCTGGTTTTGGATATGAACGCCGTTCACGGTGTGACGTTAAATACGGGTGAAACACTGTATTCTCAGGCGGTTGTGTTGACCACAGGCACGTTCTTGAACGGTGTGATGTTTATCGGCCATAATACCTCTGTGGGCGGCCGCGTGGGGGATGTGTCGTGCCAAGGTATAACAGTGTATTTAAAAGAGGCCGGACTCAAAGTCGGTCGTTTGAAGACGGGAACACCGGCACGCTTGAATGGTGAAACGATTAATTGGGATATATTAGAGCGCCAGGGCGGTGATGAACATCCGAAACCGTTTTCTTTTATGACCGAATCGTTGCCGCAAAAACAGATTGATTGTTTTATCACGCATACAAATGAAGTAACACACAAAATAATTCGCGATAACTTTTCAAAATGCGCGTTGTTTTCTGGCTTAATCAAGGGTGTTGGTCCGCGTTATTGCCCGAGTATTGAAGATAAACTTGTCAAATTTGCAGACAGAACATCTCACCAAATCTTTTTGGAACCGGAAGGCTATGATACAAATGTTGTGTATCCGAACGGTATTTCGACATCTTTGCCGGCCGATGTACAGGATGCGTTTATTCATACCATCAAAGGCCTTGAAAATGTTGAAATTTTGCGTCCTGCTTATGCGATCGAATACGATTATGTCGATCCGCAAGAATTGAACAATAAACTTGAAACCAAAAAGGTCAAAAATCTGTTTTTAGCCGGGCAAATCAACGGCACGACAGGCTATGAAGAAGCAGCGGCGCAAGGCTTGCTTGCGGGCGCTAATGCGGCGCTGCAGGCAACCGGACAGGCAAATGCACTCACAATTGATCGTAGTGAAGGTTATATCGGCGTGATGGTTGATGATTTAATTACCAAGGGCGTTGACGAGCCTTATCGTATGTTTACTTCGCGTTCGGAATATCGGTTGTATTTAAGGGCAGACAATGCGGATTTGCGTTTGACGCAAAAAGGTTATGATTTAGGGCTTGTCGGCGAAAAACGTTATCAAAAATTCAAAGCCAAAAAGGCAAACATTGATGCGTTGCGTGATGAGGCGATGAGTACCAAAATCGATTATAAAACCTTAAAACAAGCCGGTATAGCCATTCATCATGACGGCACAGTCAGAACGCTTTTTGACGTGATGGGGTTTGAAAATGTTTCACGTGAAACATTAAATGCTTTATATCCTAAAATCAATCAGTTAGATGAAGCGGTTGTGAAACAAATCATCATCGAATCGACCTATCACGGATATATCAAGCGCCAACAAGCCGATATTGAAGTTTTCAAAAAAGATGAGAACTTAAAAATAAGAGATGATATAGATTATACCAAAATCGGCGGCCTGTCCCGCGAGATTGTTGCAAAACTGACAAAAGTCAGGCCTTCAACCATCGGTGAGGCCTCACGCATCCCGGGAATGACGCCGGCCGCAATCGTGGCTGTGCTGGGATATTTGAAGAAAACACAGCACTAAGAGCCTATAAAATGTAAATTTTGCTTGACCGTGTGCGCAAGGCTCGTTTATGCTTTTGATATGTCACGTTTTTTAGATAAATTGATTGAACTTTTTAAGTGGCCGGTAGCGATGTATATGTTTGCCTCTTTGCCGGCATTGATTGCGTCGCGACATTATTTTGATTTGGCAAACACCAAAACTTTGGCGCTTTTGGTTGGTCTTGTGGCGTATGTTTTGACCAGAACAATGATGGACGCGTCGGTTAAAACTTCGATGCAGGTGATTGCGCACGAATTTGCGCATGCGTTTTTTGCGCTTTTGACGTTTCATAAAATAAAGCATATTGTGTTTCACGCCGACGATACGGGCGGCGAAATGGGGTTTAGCGGGGCAGGCAACTGGCTGATTATTATCGCGCCTTACTTTTTTCCGCTGTTTGCGCTGATTTATATGTCGGTGATGAGTTTGATGCCGCCGCAAATTATGTGGCACGGTGTTTTGGGCTATTTTTTGGGTTATCACATTGATACGGTCGGTTCGCAAATTCATGAAAAACAAACCGATTTACCCAAAGCGGGCTATTTGTTTTGTGCGCTTTTTTTGCCGGCCGCCAATTTGTGGACAATCGGCAGTATTTTAGCCTTTAACTCAAAAGGTTGGGCAGGTATTTTTGAATATTTTAATTTAATCAATCACTTAAATTTTGATTATGTGATTGAGGCAGGCGAATTGCTCAAGTCATTATTTTCCTGAGAGGCATAATATTCTTCAAGCGTCATATCGGCTAAAAACAGTTTTTTTGCAAGTTCTTGACCGACAAATCTGAAATGCCAAGGCTCAAAAGCAACACCCGTGATATGTTCTTTGCCCTTTGGAAACCGCAAAATAAAACCATACCGATACGCATTTGAAAACAACCACTTGATTTCGGGATCAGTTTCGGTTTGTTCTTCAATCATTTGTTTGTTGCGTCTAAAGATGATATCGACGGCAAGCCCTGTTTGATGCTCGCTGCCACCCGGTTTAGCAACAAATTTTAAGGCATGTTCAAGGCCTTTTTTTAAGGCTGTCTCCTCAAATATTTTTTGCTGGTATTGATAAGTTCTGTAAGAAGAATCCACAAATATCTCATAGCCTTGCTTGAGGGCTTCTTTTTGCATATCCTTAAACGCATGATATGCGCCGATACAAAGCCGGTTGATATAAGTTGGATCAAGTTTAGAACCGGTCGGCTCGTGTATCTCGATTAAATCCTCAGGAACATAATCGGCGGCGAGCAAATGACCGTTATTGACAAGTATCGTATAATCCATTGTAGTTTTCTATTTTAACCCTTCTAAAATATCACGGCAAAAGTCGGGCAGAGTATTGTCACGTGCGCCCATAATCACAATTCTGTCACCTTGTTTTGCTTCTTTTAAGATATATTGCCTCACCTCGTCGCGCGTGTTGAAAAACAAAGCATTAAGACCGAGACTTAAAGCATAATCTATCAAATCTTTAGATGAAATATCCTTGTTGACGCTGCCTCCGGCATAAAAAATCTCGGGCATTAATAAAATATCATCTTTTTGAAAAGTTGCGGCAAACGAATCAATAATCTGGCGGCCCATCAATCGCATCGGCGAAAAACCGTGAGGCTGAAACATGATAATCAATCGGCCGTCATAATCTCTTAGAGCGGAAACTGATGCTTTGACCTTGTCTGGGTTGTGCGCAAAATCATCAATCACCGTGATACCGCCCTTTTGCCCGATGAGGTCAAGACGCCGTTTTGTGCCTAAAAATCCTTCAAGCGCTTTAGCGGCTTCAAAAGCATCAATACCCAAAATTTCGCACGCCAATATTGCGGCTGCCGCATTTGAGGCATTAAATGCGCCGATTAAATTAAGGCGAAAAGTTTTGCCGCGCAAAGTATAAGATAAGCCGTCTTTTAAGGGCTTGATGTTATGGATAAAAACATCGGCCGCCTGATTAGTGATTGAAAATGTTTTGACATTTTCGTTTTGAAGCAACACTTTGGAATGCGCGCAGTCTAAATTGACAATACCGAATTTTGACTTTTTGATAAAATCATCAAAGATTTTTTGAAGTTCTTCGATTGATTTATGGTCAAGCGTGATGTTGTTGACAATACCGATATATGCTTTGTATTTTTCAATCGAACCGTCGCTTTCATCCGCTTCGGCAACGCAAATATCACCGTCATTTAAGATAACATTCGGAATCCCTTTTTGCTCAATATAATTTTTTAAAAGGCCGCCGTTAATCACAAGCGGTTTTTGGCCGAGCGTGTCCAAAATATAACCAATCATAGCGGTCAGGGTTGTTTTGCCCGATGTGCCGCCGACGGCAACGGATTTTGGATAAGAATTAAAAATTTCAGCCAGTAAATCCGAACGTTTTTTGATGGTAATGCCGAGTTCAAGCGCTTTTTTGACATCGGGAATAGTTTCTTCAACCGCGGTTGATACGTATAAAAAGTCGGTGTCCGGTTTGATGCTTGAGCCGTCTTGGGCAAAAATGTGCACGCCGATATCTTCAAGCGCTTTTTTGCTTAGGCCGTCTTTGCCTTGGTCAAAACTGCGATCAGAACCCGAAACATCAAATCCTTTGGCTTTTAAAACTTGCGCAAGCGCGCTCATACCGCTGCCCGATATGCCGCAAAAAGAAACCTTTGTCATTGTTTATCCTTTCTTATAAAGCATCATAGGTTTGTTTGGAATCTTGTTCATCTGGGATAAGATTTTTGTAATCGATGATGATGTAGGTTTGTCCGTCACCGTCGGCCAGCAGCGCTAATGTGACCGAAATATGATCGTTTGAAAATGTGGCATAAAGTGTGGCTTCACCCGTCATCAATTTTTCTTTAAAGCCTTCATCGCCGATTTCCATATAATATTGGCGGATGGTTTTGGCAGACTTGCCGTCTTCGGTCGTGATTGTTTCTTCAACGTTTTTGACAAACGGGGTATATACTTCATCCGCATTACCGTATTTTTGCTCGAGTATTTGATAAAAATTGTGGTATTCTTCCAAACCCTTGGTGGCTCTTGAATCGTCTTCAAGCAGACGACCATAGCCGGAAATGCGCCACAATGCATCATTATCACCGAAACTGATCAGGACTTTACGTATGGCTTTGACGGGTTTGGGTAAATCGGTTGCCATATAACTGTTCGGTGAATCTTTGACGGCATAAGGTGTGAGTTTGACCTGAAGTTCTAAAATTTCGTCTTTGGAAGCGAGCCATTTAAGCCCGAACGGAGCAAGTTCTCTTTCAGTCGGCAAAACGGCATCTTTGGTTGATTTTGTTATTTTTGATTGATCATCCGCATCAATTTTGAGTTCGAGGGGTTTTTTATCGAGAATTTCACCGGCTGAAATTTGGGCTTTTTCTTTTTCAATCGTATTTTTGACTTCCTGTTGCATATGTTCATCAACAATTAAATTGTCAAAAAAATCATCATCGGCGCGCGCTGTATGAGCAAGGGCAAACAGACCAAATGCAGCATATAAAACAACTTTTTTCATAAAAACCTCCAATATCTTCAAAAAAAAATTTGAACACTGTTCATTTTTGCTTTATAAGAATATTTAAGCACAAAAATGTTAATTTTGATATAAGATTTTAAAATGAATAAAGATGAGATTCAAGAAAAATTGATAGAGACCGGCCGCAAAATGGTGCGCGAACAGGGGCCGTCCGCCTTGACGGCGCGTAAACTGTCGGAAGCATCGGGTTATTCCGTCGGCACGATTTATAATCAGTTCGGCAATATGGATAATTATATTTTGGTGCAAAACTATTTGACGCTGACAGATTTGCTTCAATGTTTGCACGAAACAACAGCTGATTTTGCATACGACAGAATCAATGCTTATGCGGATACTTTTGTGCGGTTTGTGATGGAAAACAAAAATTTTTGGTTTGTGATGTTCAATTTTCACTTAACGCAAAGTTCTCGTGCATTTTCAATCACTTATTTGCGACGTGTTTCCACAATTTTGACAATGTTTGAAAAAGAGTTTAAAGAACTTTATCCCGCCCTCAAGGTCGAAAAACGCCACGCCGGCGTGCAGGTGTTGTGGATTACGCTTTTTGCGTTGAGTTCGCTTTTGACGACCGATTCAATCAACGCATATTCAAAACTGGAACCGGCAAAAATCACCAAATTTTTAATCGGCACATATCTTACCGGTTTAAAAGTGCTTGAAAAATCAACATCATAGCATTAAAGATGATGAAAACGGATTTTTGTGCCCGTCAAATTAAAAAAAAGTTTGTATTTTTTGAAAGCGGCTATATATTAGCAGAAGTGGTATAAAGGATATCAAATGTCTTTGTTCAGTGCGCAAATTGCTGCCGTTTCGGTGTTAATTGTCTGCTATGTGTTTTTGATAACGGAAAAACTCAACCGTGCCGTGACGGTTTTGCTCGGTGCATCTGCTTTGATTGTGTTAAAAGTGTTAACACAAAAATCTGCAATCTCTGGGATTGATTTTAACACGATTTTACTTCTTATTGGCATGATGGTAATTGTCGGCATTGCCGAAAAATCGGGTATGTTTCAAGCGCTTGCAATTTTAAGTGCAAAAGTTGTTAAAGCCTCGCCGCGCGGGATATTGCTGATGTTCGGTGTTTTGACGGCTGTTTTGTCGGCCCTGCTTGATAATGTGACGACAGTTTTGCTGATTGTGCCGATAACACTCGACTTGACACGTGCGCTCAAACTCAATCCGATGCCGTATTTGTTGCTTGAAATATTTACCTCAAACATCGGCGGCACGGCAACACTCATCGGTGATCCGCCCAATATTTTGATCGGCTCGGCGCTTCATTTATCGTTTATGGATTTTGTGCTTGAATTGACACCGATTGTAATCATCAATTTGGCACTTATTTTGATTGTATTTGACATCTTGGTCGGGCAAAAACTCAAAGCTGATGAGGCAAGCAGAGCCGATATATTAAAAATTTCGGCCAAAGAGATGATTACCAAAACGTCGCTGTTTTATCAGTCGCTCTTTGTGTTAACATTGCTGTTAATCGGCTTTGTGACGTCAGAGTATTTAAGAGTGGAAAACGGGACAATCGCACTGTTTGGTGCAGCGTTGATGCTGTTTTTATATACCTACGGCGAAGCACACATGCCGCGTGACCAAAAGGTTGAAGATGCATTTTCACTGGTTGACTGGACAACAATTTTTTTCTTTTGCGGGTTGTTTGTGATTGTTTTTTCGCTTGAAACAACGGGGCTTCTTGAGATGCTCGGCGCAAAATTGGCGGCGCTCACAAAAAACAGTGTTCAACATGCAACATTTGCGGTGTTGTGGCTGTCAGCCGTCTTATCAACTTTGATTGATAATATTCCGTTTGTGGCAACGATGATTCCGACACTTAAATCGATGGAGGTCACACTCGGCGGGCGTGAGGCAATGATGCCGGTGTGGTGGGCATTGTCTTTGGGTTCATGCTTGGGCGGTAACGGTTCGCTGATTGCGGCATCCGCCAACGTGATTGTGGCCGGCTTTGCTTCACGCACGGGGCAGCCGATTCGTTTTGCAAAATTTTTGTTATACGGCTTGCCCGTGATGTTGGTATCGATGTTGTTGTCGAGCCTTTATCTGTACTTAAAATATTTTTTATAACGGGGCAGGGGACGTATGTTTGATTTGACTTTATTGACTGACCCGAAAGTTGTTGCTTCCATGATTATGGCGGCATGTTATATGGTGCTGTTTTCCGAAAAAGTCAATCGCGCGGTTGTGACATTAATGGCGGCAACATTTATGATTTTGTCGGGCGTGATGACACAATCTCAAGCAATTGCCGGTATTGATTTTAATACCATCTCCCTTTTAATCGGTATGATGGTGATTGTCTCTGTCACCGAGCGATCCGGCCTGTTTCAGTTTGTTGCGGTGTTGAGCGCCCAAAAAGTGCGTGCCAATCCGATCGGTATTCTGATAATGCTTGGTATTATTACGGCTGTTTTTTCGGCATTTTTAGACAATGTGACGACCGTTTTGTTGATTGTGCCGGTCAGTGTGCAAATTGCTCGAAAATTGGAAATCGACCCGTATCCGTATCTGATTTTAGAAATTTTTGCCTCAAACATCGGCGGAACGGCCACACTCATCGGTGATCCTCCCAATATTTTGATCGGCTCTGCACTTAATTTGTCGTTTACCGATTTTCTTGTCAATTTGGCACCTGTCGTGTTGACGGTGGTGACTGTTTTGATTGCGGGATTTGCACTGATTTTCAGAAATGCGCTTAAAACATCAGCCAAAAACAAAGCGGCGGTCATGCGTATGAATGCATACGCGCACTTAACGGATAGGGTGTTGTTGTATAAATCTTTGATAGTCTTGGGATGTGTCATTGTCGGATTTATTATGGCCGAAAAAATACATCTTGAAAACGGCGTAATTGCGCTGTGCGGTGCGGCGGTTCTGCTGTTGCTTTATACATTAAACGATGCACCGTTCAAACGAGACGACAAGACGGAAGAAATGTTTAATTTGGTCGACTGGACAACGATTTTCTTCTTTTGCGGGTTGTTTATGGTGGTGTTCGGGTTAGAGCAAACGGGCGTGCTTGAAATGCTCGGTCAAAAATTTATTTCGATGACGGAGGGTAGCATTAAACGAGCGACTTTCGCCATTTTAAGTATATCGGCGATTGTTTCGGCAGCCATTGATAATATTCCGTTTGTGGCAACGATGATTCCGATTTTAAAATCAATGGAATCATCACTCGGCGGGCGCGAGGCGATGATGCCGGTGTGGTGGGCATTGTCGGTGGGTTCGTGCTTTGGCGGCAACGGCTCATTGATTGGCGCTTCGGCCAATGTGATTGTGGCGGGACTTGCCGCACGTGAAGGACATCCGATCAGATTTTTGACATTTTTGTTATGGTCAATACCGGTGATGTTGTTATCGGTATTGGTGGCCGGAATTTATATTTATTTTAAGTATTGGTAAAACAATTTACTGTCTGATTTGCATTTCGTTTGAAACGGTTAAATCTTCAAGATCTTCCAAAAACCAAGAGATTTCTTCCTCGTCGTTTTTGATCATTTGCACAAATTTTGTGCGAAATGTCAAAAGCATACTGACACCGTCCAACTTAAAATCAATCAGTTTTATACCATCATCTGTTTCATGCAGGCGAAAATCGACGCCGACTTGTTTTAAATCTTCGGTTTGAAATTTTTCGGGCAAATCAACCAAGCACTTCACATCATAAAATTTGCCTTTTTGTATGACCTCGCCGATACTAAAATCAATGGATGATGTGTCAAAATTTAACGGATAAGTTTTGTATAAGCTTTTGATATATCTTAAAAAAAGTTGATGATACTGTTCTTTTTGCTCGGCATCAAGTTGTGTATAATAGGGACCGAGGACAAATTTTGCAATATAAAAAGTATCGGTTTTTGTCTCAAAAAGGTTATCTAAAGCCTGATATTTTTCTTGTAAATCATGTGTGCCGAGAGCGGTAATCAATTCATAACCGGATTGAGTGACAAAGTCGCGTGCCTTTGTTTCGTCGGCGTGGGCTGACGAAAAACACAAAAGCATCAAAGCCGATATAAAGGCAAAGAGTTTTTTTGATATCATCTAAGGTTGAACCTTTTTAAGTTCGGCATCAATGTCAATAAGAAGCGAATCATCGCTTGTCGATTCGAGTTGTTTTTCAAGGATGGCAATGTCGGCATCTTCAATGTTGATATTCATCTCTTGAGCGGCTTCGGATAATGCGCGGGCAAAATCTTCGGGCGAAAGTGTGACATCCTCCCCGACGGGAACATAATTCTCATCAATAATGAGCAAGTTTTGCGGCTCGCCGTCTTTCTTTTCGGGCAGTTGATTTTGCACCTGCGGGGTAATGTCTTCTTTATATATTTCATCCTTAAACGAAATATTTTTGGCATTTTCGGTGACAAAAGTGTTTTGTTGCAAACTGTCATTTAAGGCCACAACCTCATTTAATCTCGGAAGCGTGTCACGTGCGGCCAAGGCCTGTTCGGATAGCAGTTTTGACGTATCAACCTGGCCGTCAAAACACTTTAAGAGCCAAATGTCATAAATCGGATGTTCAACCGCATTGACGGCAGGCGATGATGAAAACATCCAACCCTTAAAGATGTTATATTCTTCCCCGCCGAAACTTTTATCGGCAACATCCAAAAAAGCAAAATTTTCGGGTACTTCTTCCGCACTGCGTGTTTTGCAAGCGCGCAGTACAATCGAAAACGATCCGAACGAAATCATCCCGCCGACCGGAATTTCAACAATGCTGACGCGTCCCGTGATTTTATCCATGGCTTGAAATTGCCCCATATTGGTCGCAATTTCGGCGGCACTTGCAAATTTAAAGGACATTGATACACATAACATCAGCATCCAAAAAAGTTTATTTTTCATTGTCATCTCCCGTGACCATAAAGATAATTTCACCAACCATATCTTCCAATGTCTTAAAATCTTTTGTTTTTGAAAAAGCGTCGCCCGATTTTAAGAATTCTTTGGATTTACCGGGTTCGATTTTGACGAATTTATCACCCATCAAGCCGTCGCTTGTAATGGCAATTGTGCTGTCAACGGGCAGTTTGATTTCGGGAGAAATACTTAAAATCACATCAACCGTATAATCGGTCGGGGACAATTTTTGGTCGGTCACCGTACCGATTTTGATACCATTGATGCGCACATCCGAGCCGGTATTCAAACCGCCGACTTTCAAAAATTCGGCATGCAACGGATAACCTTGCACGACTTGCAAATCGCTGACACGGTATGCAAAGGCCACAAAGACCAGCGCGACGAGTAAGACCAGAATGCCCATAATGGTTTCGACAGGTTTTTTATTCATATTTTGTATCCTTTGTAATGGAATGATGTTTCTTTTTTGCTTTGCCGATGGCGACAATGCGCTCTAAAAGTTCTTGCAAAATCATGGCATCTTGCGTGTAATTGAATTGGTCGCCGTCTTTTAAAAATTCTTCGGAACCGCCCGGCTCGATTTCAATATATTTGCTGCCCATAATCGAATTGCTGACGATGTTGGCACTGCTGTCATCGGGGATTTGAAGACCGTCAACAATTTCAAGTTTTAATATAGCATTAAAATGCTCGTCGAGCCTTGCGCCGACAACGCGCCAGACATCAATACCCGCCATACGCACTTTATCACCGATGACAAGCCCGTCAGTGCGGCCGAAAGAGGCGTTGAGGTGATAAAAATCATCATCAATATGCTTATATTTGTGTGTTGACAGTGCCATAAACAGAAAAATGACGCTGAAAATCAGAATCGTCAAAATACCGAAATAAAAAGCGTTGCATTCATCTTTTGTAAATTGTGTGTCCATCGTGTCTTCCGTATGACCAAATTTTAAGCGCATTGTAAAGATAAGTTTTGAAAATGTCAATTTGAAAAATATTGTTCCTCCCAAAAAGGTGTGTTTGTGTGCAAATTATCTTTTTTTTTGACATCCGGCCGTTTAAGATTTATTTTAAGGGTAATGAAAGTTTTAATGTTTGAAAGACATAATGACATTTTAAGTCTTAAACTCACGGGCAATTATCAAAACCAAAATTTGCCCGAGGGCTTGTTTGAACAAATCACGGCGCACAAGACAACGGAAATTGTGATCGATGCCGAAGCGCTTGAATCATGGGATTCATCATTGTTGGCTTTGCTGTTTAAGATATCCCAAGTTGCCGAAAAAAGACATATCACCATCACCAAAAAGATGTGGCCGGCCGGTGTCGGAGAATTGATAGGTTTGGCTTCATCGGCACTCGTGCATACGCCGATTGAATATCAAAAGACGGAAAATGTTTTGGCGCGCATCGGTGCTTTCGGCCTTAGAGTGTATCACCATACGTTGCAGGGCGGAAGTTTTGTGCTTCAAAACTTAAAAATTTATTTTAGCGCACCTTTCAAAAATACGGCGATGCGCCGTAAAGATTTTTGGTTTGCGCTGGAAAATTGCGGGCCGAAAGCATTGCCGATCGTGCTTTTGATCAGTTTTATGGTCGGATTGATTTTGGCATTTGTCGGCGCGGTGCAACTTCAGATGTTTGGGGCGGAAGTGTATGTAGCAAGTCTGGTGACCATCGGTATGACGCGCATTATGGGCGCGATAATGGTCGGGATGATTATGGCAGACCGCACGGGCGCATCTTATGCGGCAACGATTGGAACGATGCAGGTTAATGAAGAAATTGATGCGCTTCAAACCCTCGGGATTGATGTCAACGAATTTTTGGTTTTGCCGCGTCTTAAAGCCCTTGTCATTACGTTGCCGTTGCTGACGATATTTGCTGATTTTTCGG
>JAGCTK010000026.1 GCA_017963715.1 Alphaproteobacteria bacterium
GAGCATTAAGGACAACACGGTTGTGGCAAAAGGTAAGTTGGGCGAATTGTCCTATTCTTTTGATGACAGCCACGTTGCAACAAAATTTGAAGACGGTAAAGTTTCGGTTTCTCCGTTGTCTCAGAGCAATGCATCCAGAGCTTTGTGGGGCACGACAAGAGCCAACATCAACACGCTTGTCAAAGGCGTGAGTGAAGGCTATACCAAGAATTTGGAACTGGTCGGCGTCGGTTACAAAGCCCGTATGGAAGGTACAAAATTGGTCCTTTCACTCGGTTTTTCTCACGATGTTGATTTTCCGGCACCGCAAGGCATTAAGATTTCTTGCGAATCGCCGACACAAATCAAAATTTTTGGTGTTGATAAACAACTTGTCGGTCAAGTGGCTGCTGAAATTCGTAAATACAGAAAACCCGAACCTTACAAAGGCAAAGGCGTGAAGTATGAGAACGAATACATCCGTCGTAAAGAAGGCAAGAAGAAATAAGGATTAATTCAAATGAATACACCAAAAAAATTGTTTGAAAAAAGAAAGGCGCGCGTCAGAACAGCTTTGAAAACGGCTGCGAGCGGCAAACTCAGATTGTCTGTGTTCCGCAGCGGTAAGCATATCTATGCGCAAATTATTGACGATGTCAAAGGTGCAACGGTGGCTTCTGCATCAACACTTGATAAAGAAGTTCGCGGCACTTTACAAAAGACATCGACGATTGAAGCCGCTGGCTTCATCGGTAAACTCGTTGCCGAACGTGCAGCCAAGACAGGTATCAGTGAAGTCGTTTTCGACAGAGGCGGCTACATTTATCACGGTCGTGTCAAGGCTTTGGCTGATGCCGCACGTGAAGCCGGATTGAAGTTCTAGGAGAAATAAGATGGCTTTTGATCGTCAAAATAACAAAAAAGAAAAAACCGAAGAATTGGTTGAAAAACTCGTTCACGTCAATCGTGTGGCCAAAACCGTCAAAGGCGGCCGCACAATGAGTTTTGCCGCGATTGTGGTTGTCGGTGACGGAAAAGGTCGCGTCGGATTTGGTTCCGGCAAGGCTGCTGAAGTTCCCGAGGCTGTTGTCAAAGCAACAAACGAGGCTAAAAAGAACATGGTGCGTATTCCGCTTCGTGAAGGCAGAACGCTTCATCACGATGTTGCCGGCCGTTTTGGTGCAGGTAAAGTTGTGTTGAGAACGGCTCCTGCCGGTACCGGTGTGATTGCCGGCGGTTCGATGCGTGCCGTTTTTGAGGCTTTGGGTGTGCAAGACGTTGTGGCCAAATCTTTGGGTTCCAACAATCCGTACAACATGATTAAAGCAACTTTCAACGCGTTGGAATCTATCAATTCACCGCGTATGGTTGCTGCCAAGCGCGGCAAAAAAGTCGGTGACATTGTCAGTCGTCGTGAGTATGCCGCAACCGGTAAAATGGAAAAAGAGGAGGCTTAAACCATGGCTAAAAAAACAATCAAAGTTACTCAGATTGCAAGCCCTATCGGCAAGCCGGAAGTTCAAAGAGCGACTTTAATCGGTCTTGGCTTAAACAAAATGAATCGTACCGCTGTTTTGGAAGATACACCTGCCATTCGCGGCATGATCAGAAAGGTTAGCCACCTCGTCAAAGTCGAAGAGTAAACCTTGCAAGGCGGGCTTGATATCAAAAGCCCGCTTGACAGGGTTTTATGATAAGACTTCATCAGAGTATGTCAAATTTAAATTAGGTGAAAAAAAATGAAACTTAATGAATTAAAAGATAATCCGGGAGCCACCAAAGACCGCATTCGTGTCGGTCGCGGTATCTCAAGCGGCAAAGGCAAGACAGCCGGCCGTGGTCAGAAAGGCCAGAAAGCACGTTCTGGTGTTTCGATTAACGGTTTTCAAGGCGGCCAGATGCCGATTTATCGCCAGTTGCCTAAGCGTGGTTTTCAAAACCATTTTGCCAAGGAATATGCTGTGATCAATCTTGACAGCATTCAAAAGGCGCGTGATCCCGGCAAATTAAACGCCAGCGATATCACTATTGATACGCTTTTGGCTTCACGTTTGATTACAAAGAAGCTCGACGGTGTTCGTTTGCTCGCACGCGGTGCCATTACAACGGCAGCCACCATTTCCGTCAATTCCGCTTCCAAAGCGGCTGTGGCGGCTGTGGAAAAAGCCGGCGGTAAGGTTACACTTATCTAATTGGCCATCCCGTTAAAAAGATGACAGGTCGAAAGTTTGTGTGTGTTTTGATGCACGGTCAAATTTTCGACCTTCTTTTGTTTTAAAATATATTCTTTATGTGCATTATCAAAAAAGACTTGATTTTAAAAAATACGCGTGTATAAGAAATATAAATCAATCGTAACCGAAGAGGTTATAACGATCACGGGACGTAGTTCAGCGTGGGTTATGCGCTTGCATGGGGCGCGAGGATAAAAACGACCTCAAAATGTCGTTTTTACCACAAGTGGCGAAGTTTTGTTATCAAGCAAGGAAGCGTATAAGCGACCACAGCGAGATTACAAAACGAGTGACCGAAGCGAGGCTGTATGACAGGCCGAGCAAGAACAAGAAGTCGGAGACTTCTTGCACAGATGAGAAAAAATTATGATGGAATACATAACGGGACGTAGTTCAGCCTGGTAGAGCGCTTGCATGGGGTGCAAGAAGTCGGAGGTTCAAATCCTCTCGTCCCGACCAATAAAAAAGGACACCTTTACGGTGTCTTTTTTTATTGGTATGAGAAGTTCCGACTTCTTGCAAAGATGTCGGAGGCTCGAGGATGAAAATATCCTATAATGGATATTTTCACCGCAAGAGGCGAAGTTTTGTTATCAAGCAAGGGAGCGCCAAGCGACCAAAGCGAGATTACAAAACGAGTGACCGAAGCACCTGAAAGGTGCAAGAAAAATCCTCTCGTCCCGACCAACCATAGAGACCGCCTTTTTAGGCGGTTTTTTTGTGGCTGATTTTTGGAATAAGGATTTGAAACTCCGAAAAAGGAGGTTCACAAGGAGGAGAGGCAGACGCAAGTATGCCGATGAGGCGTCAGCCGAACGACGACGAAGCACGTGCCGAAGGCTAAGACAATCTCTCGTCCCGACCAACAAAAAAGGACACCTTTACGGTGTCTTTTTTCATATTTTAAGATGGTAAAATCTTGACTTGATTTACATTTCAGCTTTCAAATATCTCAAACAGAGGCAGTCAATGTTTCATAGATATCAACTCTTGAACTTCTTTTGGTCGCAAATACATCAAAAATTATATAAAAACCCTTGCAAATCATAAAAAGAGGTATATAATGACCTTTGTTTAGTGTGATGGAAGTTTTATGATAAATTTCCAGTTTGTCTTTTTCCAAAAGAAAATTTGTTTTGATGTTGGCCGTAAGGTCTGATTTTAGGGTATATTAAGCATGAAAAAAAATACAAAATTCCGTTCGAATAATAATATCAATTTAAATTATCGTTTTGACAGTATAAGCCCGGCCGGCAAGTATTGCGGCACGGCACTCGATTTAATCAAACGCTATAATGATTTGGCCAAAGAAGCCGGAACGGCAGGAAACTATGTTGAAATGGAAGTTTTCCGTCAATATGCCGAGCATTATCGCAAAATCGTAACCGAAATCAATGAACGCAAAAATTTTGTATCCAATCAAAAGTCAAAAGAGCAAGACACAGCGGCTCAACAAGCTGAAGATGTCGATAATCAGAGCACGGAAGATACTTCTCCGATGAATGACAACGCCCCTGCCCAACCGCAGGAAGAAGTGCCTGTTTTGCGAACAAAACCATTGTCTTTGAAAAAAAGAACTTTGAAAATCGTTGAAGTCACAACGGCAGAACCCATCGAAACGGATGAACACGCTTCAACTCAAAAATCAAAACAATCACACAAGCGTCCGCTCAAAAAAGAAATACCTGTTGAGCAAGCCGACGTATCCGAAGCATAAGAAAGGGATAAGCCATGTTTTTTTTCATCGGTATGCTGATTCTTGTTATATCATTTATCAGTGTTGTTTATAAAATTCTAACCGGATATGCCGTTGTCACATGGCACACCAAAACAGCGCTTTTGCTGTTTTTATCCGTGGCATGGTTTGCGCCCGTTTGGCTTAGATGGTTACGGCATTCGCCCGATATTTTTGACGGCATGGTTTATGACTGCCTATATAAAATCGGTTATTTTTTAATGGGTTTTGTGCTGATTTTATCCCTCCTTTTAATTGCGCGCGACATCATTTGGCAAGTTTTATATTTTATCATCAAAAAACCCGTCTTAAACCCTGACAACGCCCATTATATCAACGTGCTGAATATGGCAACCATTGTTTTAGCATTGATGGTCAGTTTTTATGGTGTGTATGAAGCACATAAAACGCCTCAGGTTAAAACATTGACAATTTCCAATCAGCGAATCAAAAAGCCCGTCAAAATCGTTGCAGCCTCCGATTTTCATATCAATCATTCAACGCCCGTTTGGCATATCAATAAAATCATTGATGTCATCAATGCCCAAAATCCGGATTACGTCGTATTGGTCGGCGATATTGTTGATGACACACCTGATTTGGCCTTGCGCAAATTTTTGACGCTCCTGAAATTAAAGGCCAAAAAAGTATATATTTCACTCGGCAATCATGAATATTATAATCGCCCGTACGGCTGGATGATTGAGTTTGTCAATGCCGGCTTTGAAGTGTTGCACAATTCGGGTGAGCGGATTGAAGAAACAGGTCTGTATTTAGCAGGTATTCCGGATGTCAACTCTGCCAAGGTCAATTATGATCGCACTTTCAAAATGGCTGAGGATGAAGATTATAAAATCTTGCTTTCGCATTCTCCGGACAATTTTAAAAAGACTGATAAATCAAAATTTGACTTGCAATTGTCGGGACATACACACGGCGGTCAAATCTTTCCGTTTCAATATATTACCAAGCAAGCCAACGAGGGCTATCTTTCGGGCTTATATCACGCCGAAGGAACCAAACTTTACGTGATGAAGGGCGCAGGCTATTGGGGGCCGCCGATGCGACTTTTTGCTGAGCCCGATATTTTGGTGTTAAATTTGGAACCGATGAAATAACCCGCCGTTTCAGGCATCACTTCCGATAAACAAAAAGCCGTCAACGTCTGCGCCGTTTTCTTGACGCAAGACAAGTGCGTGGTGGTCGACTTTTTTGTATCCCGCTTTTTCAAATATATCCGCCACAAAGTCCGGATTGTGCTGATAGCGACCCATTGGTGACAGGCGATATGTTTTGACATCATCAGGTGCCTTTTCAAAACTCAAAATCAAGCGAGCCGGATAACACAGTTTGATAAGTTCCTCAATATCTTTCATATATTCGGCCACATCAAGACAGAGAATATCATCAAATTTTTGACTGTTTTGTTTCAAATAAGCCGCAGCGTCACTTTCTATCAGGGTATCATACAGTTTTTTTGCGGCGGCTTTTTCAAGCATTTTGGGCGATAAGTCAATACCTGTCCATGATGCTTGAGGTGTTTTAAGATATGTCGCCGCCAACCCCGTTCAGCATCCCAAATCTAAAACGTGACCGACAAGGCTGAGGCCTAACTCTTTTATTTTATCAAA
>JAGCTK010000027.1 GCA_017963715.1 Alphaproteobacteria bacterium
CACTTCAAACACGCCGTCGCCGATTTCCAAAATAGAAATATCGAACGTACCGCCGCCAAGGTCATAAACGGCAATTGTGCCGCTTGACTTATTATCCATACCGTAGGAAAGCGCGGCTGCCGTCGGCTCGTTGATGATACGCAGCACATCCAAGCCTGCGATTTTACCGGCATCTTTTGTTGCCTGACGTTGAGAATCATTAAAGTAAGCCGGCACCGTAATCACGGCCTTTTCAATTGTTTCACCCAAATAACTTTCGGCATATTCCTTGATTTTTTGCAACACAATGGCCGAAATTTGTGACGGCGCATATTTTTGCCCTTTCACTTCAACCCATGCATCGCCGTTATCGCCCGAGATAATCTTAAACGGCGCCGTTGCCTTATCTTTTTGCACTTCGGCCGAATCATATCTGCGTCCGATTAAACGTTTAATGGCAAAGAGGGTATTTTCCGGGTTTGTCACAGCCTGACGTTTTGCCGCCGCACCGACCAAGCGCTCATTGTCCGTAAATGCTACCATTGAAGGTGTCGTTCTGGCGCCTTCCGAATTTTCCAACACCTTGGCATCTTTACCTTCCATCACGGCAAAGCACGAGTTTGTTGTGCCTAAATCAATACCAATAACTTTATTACTCATCTTATCAATCCTTTTTTGTTGATGATTTTAATTTCTAAACGCTTATATAGGTACGACTTGCCCTTCATGCAAGACCTCACGCAAATTTTTTGTGATTTTTTTCAATAAGACTGTTTTTGCACCTCAAAGCGCACCGATTACCAGTTGATTAAGTGTGCCAAAAAAGCATCCGCAAAATCACCGCGCCGATTTTGGTAATCGAGATAATACGCATGCTCCCACACATCAATTGTCATCAAAGGTTTCAAACCTCTTGCAATCGGATTGTCCGCATTGGCGGTTTTGATGATTTGAAGCCCGCCTTTATCATCTTCGACAAGCCATGCCCAGCCGCTACCAAATTGTGCAAGCGCCGCCGACTTAAATTCTTTTTCAAAATTTTCATATGAGCCGAAAGCCGCTTCGATTTTTTTAAGCAAAGCCGCATCCGGCCGGCGTTTTCCTTGAGGTGCCATATGTTCAAAGAAAAATTCATGATTAAATACTTGCGCCGCATTATTAAAAACCGAAACATCATCAATACTGAAGGCCGTCTGTTTAATGATTTCTTCCAAACTCATATCTTCATATTTTGCCCCGGCAATCAGCCGGTTGAGATTATCGATATAAGTTTGATAATGCTTACCGTGATGAAATCTGAGTGTTTCTTCCGACATATAAGGTTGAAGCGCCGTCACATCATAGTTTAATTTTTTTGCCGTAAACATTGTGCCTCCTTAAAAAAGTGAACCATACCCCAAATATACTTCTTTTTGACCTTATTTCAAGGCAAATCTGCCGGTTGCGCAACATCAGGCTTTATATGTTTTAAAATCTTTATCTTTTTCAAACAGATAAAGCAAAGTGCGCAGAGCCTGCCCGCGTTCCGATGAAAGACTCGGATCGGTTGCCAAAATCATTTGCGCATCTTTATAAGCCGTATAAAGCAAATCTTTGTGAAATTCCAAGCGCGCCAACTTAAATTCTTCAAAACCCGACTGTTTCGTGCCCAAAATTTCGCCACCGCCGCGCAATTCCAAATCTTTTTGCGCAATCAAAAAACCATCTTCGGATGTTTTCATCACGTTCAATCTTTCGTGCGCCGTTTGGCTCAAACGCGCGCCGTAAAGCAAAAGACAATTGCCTTTTTCAAAGCCGCGTTTGACACGCCCGCGCAATTGGTGCAACTGCGACAGGCCAAATCTTTCGGCCTGTTCCACAATCATCACCGTGGCTTCAACCACATTGATGCCGACTTCAATCACCGTTGTTGCCACCAAAATTTTGATTTCGCCTTTTTGAAAACGGTTCATCACCGCATCTTTCTCGGCTTCACTCATCTGCCCGTGAACAAGCCCGACTTCGTCCTTAAAAATATCACTTAAATATTCAAAACGCTTAACCGCCGCTGCCAAATCCGTTTGGGCACTTTCTTCAATCAGCGGACACACCCAATAGGCACGCGCGCCCGCGTCTATTTTGCGTTTTAAAGCACGCACGACATCTTCCATTTTTGAAATCGGCAAAACACTTGTCTCCACGCCTTGCCTTCCTTTCGGTAATTCATCAATTTTAGAATAATCCATATCCCCGTATCTTGTCAGCACCAATGTTCTTGGAATAGGTGTTGCCGTCATCACAACAATATCGGCGCCATTGCCTTTTTGGCCGAGTTTCAAACGTTGCTCGACACCGAAACGGTGCTGTTCATCCACCACAATAAATGCCAAATCTTTAAAAACAACCTCATCGGTAAACAGTGCATGTGTCCCGATTAAAATATCGATTTTGCCTAAACGCAAATCATTCAAGATTTCGGCTCTTTTTTTACCTTTGATTTTGCTTGTCAGCAATGCCGACTTCACCCCGATTTTTTCCGCCCACGCACCGATTGTTTCGGCATGTTGCTTAGCCAAAATTTCCGTCGGCGCCATAATGGCCGCTTGCGCGCCGCTTTCAATCGCGTTTAACATCGCAAACATCGCCACCACTGTTTTACCGCATCCGACATCACCTTGAACAAGGCGCAACCCTTGATACGGGGCTTGTTGGTCTTGATAAATATCCGACAGCACGCGCTTTTGGCATCGGTTAATTCAAAGCCCAAAGCATCTTTCAATTTTC
>JAGCTK010000218.1 GCA_017963715.1 Alphaproteobacteria bacterium
CCGAAAAATATTTGTTTGATATTGTGTTGGTCATAAGCGGTTTAGCAGTTGTGGTGTGAGTATCAATCTGTTAACGTCAAAGTTGTGTGATATCTGGTTGTTTTTGCATTTTTACATCAATTATGATACAAAGCGAAAATCGATTTCGAAAGGATTAAAAGAAAGGATATGGCAAATATAAGTATTATTATAGCAACTAAAAATTGCTTTGAAAAAATCGACTCACTGATGCTCAGTTTGTTTCGGCAAGATGAGCGGGATATCGAGATTATCTGCGTGGATGATGCTTCAAATGACGCAACGCTTAATTTACTCAAGCATTATGCTGAGTTTGATAAACGCATACAAATTATTGCAAACAAAAAATCGGTCGGCCTTCTCGAATGCTGCCGTATCGGTCTCAAAAAAGCGACTGCACCATATGTAATGTTTTTAAACGGGACACATCATCTGTTGCTTGTGCAGGCATTTTTGGAACGTTTACTGAACAGTGCCAAACAAAATAACAGCGATATCGTTTATACACCATCGGTATTTGTTGATGCAGAGACTTTTGTTGCATATCCACTGTACATTTTTTCGCCGCAAATGTTTCATTCTGTTGTTCAAAAGCCTTGTTTTGCAGGTAAAGCACTTCATCCGCAGCTTCTGTTTATGCTTTATTTAAGCCCTTACGGTAAACTTTACAAAACCGAATTTATCAAAAAAATGGATTTCAGTGCGTATGACGAGCCGTTTTTCTTAGATGCGATGCTCAAAGCAGAGCGCGTATCTTATGATTTGTACTTTTTATGCTATAGGCAAGTGCAAAAAGCCGAACTGGAGCAGCCGCAAGTGTTTGAAAAACAGCAAGAAAATGAGCAAGTGTTACGACAAAACGGCGTATGGGATAGTCATAAAAACGCATTTATTTGCTATAAAATGAATCAAACATTGCTTGCTATAAACAATGCGCGGCAAGAGCAAAAAACGGCCATATTTGCAAAAATGAAAAAAGAATTTACCCCCGAAACCTTTGGACAATACGATTTTAATGTATTGCGCAAATATAAGATTTATTGGCTGTTTCAAGGACTTGCCGATATGAGCTATAAAGATTTTATAAAATCAACTTCGAATGTTGCCCGATGAATATTAAAAATCCTAAAATATCCGTGGTGATTCCGATTTACAATGTTGAGGACTATTTGCCGAAGTGCTTGGATTCGCTCCTGTTGCAGACATACGATAACTTTGAAATCATTGCGGTTAATGACGGTTCGACCGATCATTGCCTGGATATTTTACAAAAGTATGCCAAGCGTGATCAGCGAATTAAGATAATCAATCAAAAAAATCAGGGCGTTTCGGCGGCGCGCAACGCGGGCTTGGATGCCGCGACAGGCGATTATGTTTCGATGCCTGATCCGGACGATTATTTGGCTTTGGGATGCTACGAAAAATTTGTAAATACTTTGCGCAAGGAACATCGCCAGATTGATATTTATGTATTTAACGGATTGGCAATGTATGTGCAAAAGACCATGCAAAAAAGCGAAATAAGCAAGCTTTCCGTGGCACGCCATTGGGGCGGTTTTGCCACGTCGCACTTCAAAGATTGGCGTCAACATCAAGGTCTGATTATGAGTGACATGTCAATTTGTGATAAAATTTTTAGTCGTGCGCTCTTGGAAGAAAATAATTTGCGCTTCTTAAAAGGGATGATTTGCGAAGACAGGATTTTTGGCGCTGAGGCACAACTTTTGACCAAAAACATTTATGTGGTTGAAGATTACATGTATTTTTGCCAACAACGGTTGACATCCCTTTGGCACACTTTGGGTGAAAATGTTTTTGATTACTTGATTGTTTCCGATAGAATGGAAGAACTGTATAAAAAACATGGTTTTTATAAGCAAGCAGTGGCGCGACACTTTATGTATTTGACGCACGAAACCTATCGCTTGTTGCCAAGAGTAAAAATAGAATTGGCGGAAAAGTTTATTTGTGATGTCCGTCCGCGTTTGAATAATCTGTATCGGCAAATTACCGATAAATCTGCGCTTGAACAAAAGTATTTAAATGCCTATCAAGATATTTTGAATATGACGGCTCAAGATTTTATCAATAAATATCGTAAAATCGTATGGTAACAAAAGGGCAAAAATGGATAAACACAATCTCAAAATTTCAGTTATTATGCCGGTATATAATGTCGAAAAATATCTGCGGCAGGCTCTTGATTCTATTGTTTTGCAAACATACAAAAACATAGAGATTATCTGTGTGAACGACGGCTCGACCGACGGCTCGCTCAAAATATTGGAAGAGTATGCCGAACGTGATCAACGAATTCGTATTATCAGCCAAAAAAATCAGGGCTTGAGCGCGGCGCGTAATACAGGATATGATGTTGCAACCGGAGATTATGTTTATTTTATCGATACGGACGATTATGCCGCTTTGGGACTGTTTGAAAAATGTGTCAACACGATCAAAAAAGAGCGTCGGACAATTGATATCTTTATGTTTAACGGGCTTTTTTATTATGAATATAAGACATCACTTAGAAGCACTATCGGCATAACCGGAGTTGTCGCCGATTGGGGAAATTTTAATCAGTCGCATTTCAAAGACTGGCGTGAGCATAAAAATTCGCTTGATTTGGAAATGGCAATGTGGACAAAGATTTATCGCAAGGCATTTTTGGATAAATACCATATTCGCTCGGCATATGGCCGTGTGTTTCAAGATAAATTGTTTAATGCCGAGGCATACTTGGCAACCAAAAATTTGTATTTGGTAGAAGATTATATGTATATCTATCGCAAGCAACCGGAGTCAATTCTGCACACCCTCAAAAAAAATGTGTTTGATTGCTATGCGATTGCCGACGGTTTGGAGCGTGTGTATAAAAAACATCACTTTTTTGAACAGGCAAAATATAATTTCTTTGAGCATTTGGTGCGACAAATGTTTTATCATGTACGTTCTGTTCCCCGCGAATTGGAAAATGAGTTTTGGGCAGAAGGCCGAACTCGCTTAGAACGTTTGTATCCGGAACTTAAAGAAGCAGAACAACAAATACCAAAGGATTTGAGGTTTATCAAGATATCAAAGCGCTGTCCCCCGCTGAGTTTCGAGAAAAATATAAAAAAGTGATATGGTAATATGTCAAAGACGGGGTTATCTTAAAGGCTGAAAAAGTCGATTAAAAATCAGTTTATACTATCTGTTAAAATATACCCGAAGCGTGCGGTTGCATTCTTCGTGTAAAATGATAAATTGTCATGGCTTTTGCCGCGTTTTGATGACAAACGTAAATTAAGACTTGTTTTTTGCACCGATGTGTGCTAATGTATATCCAGCATCATTTGATGCA
>JAGCTK010000219.1 GCA_017963715.1 Alphaproteobacteria bacterium
CCGTAAGCGCAAAAAATATTATCCGAACTTGATTTTTTCAATATCTGATGAGCAGCCACGCCCACAACGGTCGCACCTTCTTTGACATCTTTGAGCACCACGGCATTGGCCCCGATTTTGACGTCATCACCGATTGTAATTGGGCCCAATATTTGTGCACCCGCACCGATAACAACATTGTTTCCGATGCTCGGGTGCCTTTTACCGGATGTTTTTCCGTTTTTACCGAACAGATTAGCACCGCCCAACGTCACATTTTGATACATCGTGACATTATTGCCGATTTCAGAGGTTTCACCAATCACAACACCCATTCCGTGGTCAATAAAAAAGCCATAACCGATTTTGGCGCCCGGATGAATCTCAACGCCTGTCAAAAATCGTGCCGCTTGCGAGAGCATACGCGCAACCAGTTTCCATTTTTTTTGCCACAACCAGTGATTAAAGCGATAACACAACACCGCTTTCCAACCCGCACTGCACAGCACAACCTGCCATCTCGACGAGGTTGCCGGATCGCGTGCAATCACGGCATCAATATCCGATAAAATTAAAGACTTGCAATTCATTTTCATTTTGTGTTATATTCCTTTAAGTGATACGAGATTATATCAAAACAAATCAGGATTTGTAAAGAGGTTTTCACATGGTAGAAGTTTTATTCAACGGCTCGGCCGGCAGATTAGAAGGCAGATATCATCATTCAACGCGCGAAAAGGCGCCTTTGGCACTTATTTTGCACCCGCATCCCCAATACGGCGGCACGATGAACAACAAAGTGGTATACACGCTGTTTAGTTGCTTTAAGGATTTGGGTTTTTCAGTTTTGCGCTTTAATTTTAGGGGAGTCGGACGTTCCGTCGGCACATTTGAAGACGGCCCTGGTGAACTTGCCGATGCAACCAGTGCGCTTGATTGGCTTCAACGCGCAAATCCCGATTCAAAACAATGTTGGATTGCCGGTTATTCGTTCGGCGCATGGGTCGGAATGCAACTTTTGATGCGTCGCCCCGATATCAGCAATTTTATTGCCGTTTCCCCGCCGGCTAATGAAAAAGACTTTTCGTTTTTGGCACCTTGCCCGACATCCGGTTTGATTATTCAAGGCGGCAAAGACGAAATTGATGATCCGGCGCAGGTTCATGATTTAGCGCGTCGTCTTAATATGCAACATCACAGCGATATTGACTACGCCTTGATTGAAGAAGGCGACCACATGTATAACAATCATTTGGTTGATTTATATAAAGTGGCCGGCAATTATGTGTTGGATATCATCAACCACCGTCGTCAACCGACCAAAAAAGTCTTTACCCCCGAAGAAGAGGCGATGATTTTGGCCGATAATTCGTTCAACAGAGACTATGACGACGACGATATGGATGATGTCGATTCGTATTAATGTTTCATTTTAAACAATGCGGGTTTGTTATTTAGCGTTTTTGCCAATCACTTTAACACCGTTCATATAAGGCTGTAATTTTGCCGGAATATTTACCGTTGCATCTGCATTTTGGTGATTTTCGATAAACGGCACCAAAGCGCGCGGCGTAGCAATACCCGTGTTGTTTAGGGTATGAACAAACTTCACTTTTCCGTCGGCATTGGCGCGATATCTCAAGTTGGTACGTCTGGCCTGCCAATCAGTAATATTCGAGCATGAGTGTGTCTCGCGATAACAATTCTGGCTCGGCACCCAGGCTTCCAAATCATACTGTCTGTATTTTGGCGCACCCATATCGCCCGTGCAAACTTCCAACACACGATACGGCAATTCAAAATCTTGCAAAACTTCTTCCGAAATTTTCAAAAGTTGCTGATGCCATTTTTCGCTTTCGGCCATATCATTTTTGCAAATGACAAACTGTTCGGTTTTCATAAACTGGTGGACACGCACCAAACCTCTGGTATCTTTGCCTGCCGCGCCTGCTTCGCGCCTGAAACACGGCGAAAAACCGGCATACAAAATCGGCAACTCATTTTCAGTCAAAATTTCATCGGCACGAAGCGAATTCAAAATCAACTCAGCCGTGCCCGAAAGGTACAAATCATCTTGCGGCAGATAATAAACTTCATCGCGTGAAAACGGCAAATAGCCCTGACCGTAAAGCGGTTTTTCTTTCGAAATAGATGGCACGGTAATCACTTGAAAACCGTATCCGCGCAATTTGTCGAGCACAAACATGTGCATGGCCAATTCTAATTTTGAAAGTTCGTTTTTGATGGCATATGTGCGCGAGCCCGATACTTTGGCAATACGCTCCATCTCCGCCCAATCATTGACGGCCATCAATTCGATATGGTCTTTGGGTGTAAAATCAAAATGCGGTACTTCGCCGACATACCGGCGCACCACATTTTCGCTGTCATCTTTGCCGACCGGTGCATCATCTGAGGGTAAATTCGGCACTTTAAGCATCATCAAATCAAATTCTTCTTGCAAGCGCCCGAGTTCCTGTTCTTCAACTTTGAACTGCTCGCCGAGTTCTTTACTTTTGGCAATAATCGCAGGACGCTCTTCATTTGAGGCCGATTTGATTTGTGCGCTTAATTTGTTTTTTTCTTCGGCTAAAGCCTGAGATGACGTTTTCAGCGCCGAAATTTTTTGATGCAATCCGATTAAGGCATCCAAATCCAAATCTTTTTTCTCATATCCTTTTTTGCGCAAACCATCTTCTACAAGTTCTTTGTTTTCAATGATAAATTTAATATCAGGCATTTTCTTCATCCTTTTTTGTTTTAATCGTCACTTTCACACGTTTAACACGCATTTTGCCGGCTGAAATCACTTCATAAGTGCAATACTCGTCTTCGACCTTATCACCGATTTTCGGTGCACGTCCCAAGAGCGTAAACACATAGCCGCCGATGGTGCTTTCCTCACGTTCGCACTCGGGAAGCGCCATACATTCATACGCATCTTCCACCAGCACTTTACCGTCAAATTCGCACACACAGTCGCTCAATTTTCTGATTTCGGCCACTTCGTTGACATCATGTTCGTCCATAATATCGCCGACCAGTTCTTCCAAAATATCTTCCATCGAAAGCATACCGGCCGTTCCGCCGTATTCATCCACCACAATCGCAATATGCGTATGCTTGCGCATCATCAAGTGCAAAACTTCCGAAATCGATTGATTTTCCGGCACAAACAGAATTTGTCGCGCAATTTTATTTAAACGACCTTTTTCAAGTTTTTCTTCGCAATGTTCAAGCAAATCACGAATATGAATCATACCGACGATATTATCTTTGTCGCCGTTGCACAGCGGATAACGCGTATGTTTGGTGCGTTTAACAAGGCTCATCACGTCATTAAAATCATCATCCAAATAAAGGCATTGCATATCTTGTCTCGGGATCATCACTTCATGGGCAAAAATTTCCGAAAAACTGATGGCGTTTTGGATAATATCGCGTTCCGTATCATCAATCACGCCGCCTTTTTGCGAGGCATTAACAATCAATTTGATTTCTTCTTCGGAGTGAGCCATATCTTCTTCTTTGGCCGGCTCAACACCCATCAGGTGCAAAATTTTGAGGGTTAAAATATCAAGCACCCAAATAAACGGATAAAATGTGCGTTTGAACAAATAAAGCGGATAGGCGATGTGCAAAACAAAAGTTTCGGTTTTTTGGATGGCAAGTGACTTCGGTATCAATTCGCCCAACACCACGTGAAGCAGTGTGATCAAACCGAACGCCACACCAAAACTGATGGAATGGAGCAAAATCGGATTGTCTTCAAACAGACCTCCCATCAAATCTTCAAAAAGTTTGGCAACCGCCGGCTCACCGATCCAACCAAGGCCGAGTGACGCCAATGTGATACCCAGTTGAATAGCACTTAAATAACTGTCTAAATGTTCCGTGATTTTGAGTGCGATGGCGGCGCGTTTATTGCCTGCACCGACAAGTTCTTCCAACTTTGTGCGACGGATTTTGACAATCGCAAATTCCGACACCACAAAAAACGCATTAAACAGAACAAGGATGATAACGAAAATAAATTTGAACAAATAAATATAAAAGGGGTCCATTTTATTCTTTGATTACCTTTATGGTTATAACAACAAAGCGCATCATAAGCATTTATGACGCGCTTGTCAATAACGATTATATTGTTACGCCATTATATACCCCAAAAAAACCGTGCTTTGAAGGCACGGTTTTTTTTGTTTTGCAACCGAAAAACTATTTTCTGGTTTCTTTTTTCATTTCTTCAGGTGCTTTTTGAACAGTCTGAATCATTTGCGTCACCGGCTTATAAACCGTTTGTTGCCACGGTGACGGCGCTTCATAAACATAACCGCAAATCGTCAGACCGAGGCTGCGCAAAGCCGTTTCGGTCGGCAAGAACAAATCTTTACCTTGTTCCGTTTTTTGGCCGGTATGCGCCATACCGTTGATGGCACCGTGAGCATCAATCAAGACACTGCCGATGGCAATATCTTGCGCATTGGTATCAACGATAATTTCGGCACCTTTGTCATCGCTGTAACGATAGCCCGAAACCACCGCGCCGTTATCGATATAATTTTCTGCACCGCTGTCAGATGCTTCCACATCTAAAAGCCCAAGTGTCATAAATCCCGTTTGACCGGTTTTCGGCAAGTCAAGATTTAAGGCCAAAGGCGTATAGTCCGTTTTGGCATCAAGCATAACACGCGCAGTGTTTTTACTAGGATTGACGCGCACCACACGACCGCTCAAGGATTTGCCGTTGATGGTTTTCAAATGACAATTGCTGTCTTTGGCATCGGCCAAATCGGCAGATGTCAACACAAACGAATCCGAAACAATCAAACCGGCACCTTTTTTGCCGTTTGCATTTGAAATTTCGACCACCGAAGCGCGTACTTTATACAGATTTTCGGGGCTCAAAACATCATAAGGCGCACGCGAGGTGATGCACAAACTGTCAAAAGCCTTTGTATCGGCTTCAACCCATGTATCATCCACAATATGACAATCACCACCGACAATCACGCCGCCTTCTTCATCAATGCAGTTATCCAAAATCTGTGCCGGTTCAATGTGATGGTCGGCGGTTATGCCGGCATCTTCAATAATGACGGGGTTTGTTTCTTCAAAATTTTGAATAACGCCTGCATCTTCAACAATCTGCACCGGACACGGCTCAACCTCTTGTACACAATCTTCAGCTTCAACCGGACACGGCTCAACAGCCATCTTGCAGGGCGATGTCAAAATCTCATATTGTTGTTCAAATGCCGGACATGCCATAATATCGGCCTCCACACGCGTCAACTCGCATTGTTGCTGTTGTTGTAAAGGCTCTGCATATTGGCATTTGGCCGGATTGAGTGCAATTTCTTCATCAATCAAGGCCTGACGTTCGGCTGCCAATTCGGCAGGCGTCAAACGTGTTGCCAACTGATCTTCAAAACGACGCATGGACTGCAAATTGGTAGTTGCATCGGCAAAAGCGGCTTCAATCAGCGCAATTTCGCCACGCTCACTGCCCAAATTCAAATCGGCATAACCGGTTGTCGTACCTTCCCACAAAACTTTTGTTTTTGACAGGTTGGTCAATTTCCACTTCACCGTCATTTCCGAACGACCTGTGCGTGCATTGGTTGGTTTCGATGTTTTCCAATCATAACCGTCACAAAGATTCATAAAGAAGTTTGTGATTTCTGCCGTCAAAACATATTCCGGCAACGGTGACGGTGTTTGCTGCAAGCACAAATCAGCCGGCTTCTTGATAAACTGATAACATTCACTTGTTGCTTGTTCAAAGATATCAATCAAGTGCATATCTTTCTCCATCACGCGACCGTGATTTAAGACGGCTTCTTTATCGAATCGGCGACAACCGAAAATTCTAAAGCGATAATTACCCATCTTATTTTTGACGGAATCTTC
>JAGCTK010000028.1 GCA_017963715.1 Alphaproteobacteria bacterium
GGCGCGAAAGAAAAGTTTGGCTTGGCCGTCATCCAATGGCTCAAAATCAGCCTCAAACGGTGTTTGTGATGAGCGCAACCTCAAATTAATTCGCGTTTTTTGTTGTAAGGTCGGCACGGAAAGCCATCTTACAGCGCCGGCAATCAGCGATTGTTGATACCCGTCTTCTTCATAGCCCACGACCACTTCATTGGTGTCTTTTTTGATATCAATCACATAAAGCGGCCGGTCCGCACTGACACCGAGCCCGCGTCTTTGGCCGATGGTGTAATGCCAAAAGCCGGTGTGGCGGCCCAAAATTTTGCCGTCTTTATCCACAAAGTTGCCCTCACATGCAGGCATTTGCAAAATATCATTGATATCGCCGGAATAAAAATCCTGACTGTCCTTTTTTTGGCTCACTTCAAGGCCGAATTGTTGTGCAATTTGACGCACCTCGTCTTTGGTGTAATCACCCAAAGGCATCAACACTCTTGAAAGTTGCTCCTGACTTAAGCGATATAAAAAATAACTTTGGTCTTTTTTGGTGTCTTTGGCTTGTTGCAGACGGTAGCGCGCCATTGTGTTGTCATAAGAAAGGCGTGCATAATGGCCGGTTGCAAACTTGTCAAATTCAATACCGGCGGCTTTGGCGCCTCGGGGCAGGGCTTCAAACTTGATGGTTGAATTGCACACAACGCACGGATTAGGTGTTCGGCCGGCCAAATATTCCGACTTAAAATTTTCGAGCACAAGTTGTTGATACTGCTTTTGACAATCAATCACCACATATTCAATACCGATTTTTTCGCACAATTTGCGCGCCGTTTCGATGTCTTGCTGTTCATGCGGCGAAAAACAGGCATCTTTTAAGCCCGAAAAATCAACAGACTTAAATTTTTGCTGATCCCAAATCGACATGGTGGCACCGATAACCTCATGACCGGCTTGTTTGAGCAAGCACGCCGTAACAGAAGAATCAACACCGCCCGAAAGCCCGACCAAGACGCGCATTTTACGCCCCTAAATTCTTTTTAACCCACGGATATTTTTGAACCGCCTCGGCATTGAGGGCTTTGCATTTGTCCTCAATCGTTTGTTCGAGACGCGCCATAAAAGCGGCCTTATCTTCATGCTTTGAAACCGACATCGGCTCTAAAAACTCAATCACGGCCGTTCCCGGATAACGCAAGAACGAATTCTTGGCCCAAAACAGACCGGTGTTGACGGCAACAGGCACAACTTGAAGATTTAAATTTTCGGCCAAGAACAAAAAGCCGGGCTTATAACCTTTGGTTGTGCCGGGTGCACAACGCGTGCCTTCCGGAAAAACAACCACAGGCCTGTTTTCGGCCACAATCTTTTTGACACCTTTGAGCATATTTTTCATGGCTTTGGCGCCACCCTTGCGATCAACCGGCACCATGCCGTAAAAATATTGCGTCCAACCGAAAAACGGCATATAAACCAATTCTTTTTTCAAAACATAGGTGCAAGTCGGAACGGGTTGGGTAAAGGCATATGTCTCAAGCGCCGATTCGTGCTTGCAGGCATAAAGCGCCGGCTGTTGTGAAATATTTTCAAGCCCGCGGTACTCGAGTTTGAGCCCGGCGATGTTTTTGACAAACCAAAAACAGGTCGGCATCACAATCTTGTCCCAAAGATAAACCGTTTTTTTGCGAGAAAACGGCCCGACGAACAGGGTTGCAGTGCACCCCAAGACGATGGTTGTAAAAAAACACAGATTGGCAAGAAATGATCTGATGTAAATCATGATATAAAGTCCTCATTTTATTAGTTTTAAGAATATATTTTGGATGTAAACCGCCACGAATTTATGATATTCGGAGGCAATCAAAAAGAAACTTTTCGGCCTTTTCCACCAACGCTTTGAAACATTTTTGGAATAGACATAGTGCTCGATGATGGTCAAATCCGGATTAAAGCGCAAAATTTGGACAACGCTTCTGGGCATGTGGTAATAAGATGTCACAAGCCGGATAGATTTGAGATTGTGACGACGAATAAACTCGCTGACCTCAATCGCGTTTTGAAACGTGTTGGTTGCTTCTTTGCCGAGATATACCTGATGTAAATCGCGCACAATCATCGTATTGTTTTGCTTTTCAAGTGTTTTGATATCCACATTTTGCCCGACACCGGAAATAAAGAGCATATCAGCTAATCCCTCGTTGTATAGACGAACAGCCTCCACGATTCTGTTTTGGCCGCCGGTTAAAACGATAATGGCATCGGTTTTTGACACACGGTCTTCCTGATGCTTGCGGATATACTGCTGAAAGATGATAAAGCCGCCGAGCCATATCAAAAACAAACAGTAAAAAACATTGATGAAAATAAATTTTGCGCGTGTCATTTAATACATCTCTTTTAAGTTGTGTTTGACACACCAAAATGATGTGCACATAGCAAGCAAAGCCGCAAAAATCGGCACGCTGACAAGCACCATCCAATGGGTTGCGCTTAAACTGGCAGAACCGATCAGGCCTGTTTCCAAGCCGGAAGACAGATGCGAAATAATGCGCAGGGCAATAATGCCTGTCAATGTGCCGACAAGGCTTGATGCCAAACCGACAATAGAAGCGCGCCTGGCATATTGTTTGGCAATATAATTGTCGGTTGCGCCGATGATATGCAAAATTTCAATAATATTTTGGTGCACTTTCAAACTGGTGGTAATAGCGTACATAATCGAGAGTATCGATGCGCTCAGCACCAGAAGCAAAACAAACAATGCAAGCGTTTTAACGGATGTGGCGCTTTTGACCAACTTTTTGAGCCATAAGCCGTGATTGTCCATAGATGCATAAGGAAAATCTTGTTTTAAGTCTTCCGAGACCTTTTCAAACGGAAATGTCTTGCCGTTTTTAAGGTGAACGTTGAGCAATTTCGGCAACGGTAAGGCCTCGATGTCGGCATTGGCACCGAGCCATGGCGCCATCAGGCGTTTGATTTGCTTTTCTTTGACAAGCGCGACTTTTTCGACGCCGTCCAAATTTTCAAAAAAGTGAATGACTTTGCCGATACGCACTTTTTCCTCATCAGCCGAGATGGCTTGCGTTGAGGGCATAATTTGCACGGTCATACCGTCGATGATGGCTCTGTTCCACGAGGCGATGACGGATGACGTCATAAAATAGGCAGCCAACACCATCGAAAACAAGAAGACAGAAACGCCGGTCGATATTTGCAGAAAAAAATTGGCTTTATCTTCTTTTAAGGGCAGTTCTGTTTGTTGCCGCATTTTAAAATTGATCAGCATTTTTGATTCTCCTTAAGGCCGGGATAATTTTGAGTTTTTTGTTCTCTAAGTGAATTTGCGGATAATTGTAGCGCGCAATCAAATCGGTGCTGTGGGTGGCAATCACAACGGTTGTGCCGAGTTTGTTGAGTTCGACAAACAACTTCATCAACTTAAAAGCAATATCGTCATCCACGTTGCCGGTCGGCTCATCGGCAAGCAAAATTTCCGGCCGATTAATCACGGCGCGAGCGATGGCAATACGTTGTTTTTCGCCGCCGGACAAGGTCGAGCAGATTTTATCGAGGCTTTTATCAAGTTCAACCCAACTCAACAGTTCTTTAACACGCTTATTGATTTCGTTTTCACTCATGCCGCGCACACGCAAAGGAGCGGCAACGTTATCATACGCACTTAAATGTTCCAAAAGGTGAAAGTCTTGAAACACAACGCCGATTTTACGACGCATCATAGCCATGTCTTCGCGGCTGGTATAGCCGATGTTTGAGCCGAAAACCGTGACGGTGCCGCTGCTCGGCTTTAAGGCCAAATACATCATCGACAACAGCGATGTTTTGCCGGCCCCCGATTTGCCGGTCAAAAAATGAAACGAACCTTTGTCGAGCGTTAAGTTGATATCGCTTAAAATTTCGGGGTCTTTGCCGTAGCGAATGCTGACATTGTGCATATCGACAATCGGCTGAGTTAATATATTCTTGTAGGGTTCCATAAATACCTCGTTGATTGATGCTACCGCAGAGTATAGCAAATTATACATTTAATAAAACACTTTTTTTGCTTTGATTCTATGATTTTTTTACTTAATATACGTTTTAAATGGATAACAAGGTAAAAGATTGCATAAAAAATGTTTATAAAATGTCCGAAATGCCAAACAATATATCAGATAGGCGATGATGTTATCACAAAAGACGGGCTTAAAATGCACTGTCAAAAATGTGATGCCGTATTCAAAGCCTTTCCGGGAGATGCTGTCAAATCGCCGCAGGAGCAAGAACAGGAAAAACAGAATGTGGCCAAAATGTTTGAACAGGTGATTCCGTCTGCCAGTGAATTGTTTGGTCCGCAAAATACGCCGCCGGTGCGTGTGATGCATGTGACAAAGTATAAAAACACCATCAATTATTTGTTGATTTTGGCGCTTTTACTGTTGGTAGGGGTTTTGGTGTATGCCTTGCGCTATGATGTGGTGCGTTATGCGCCGCGCATGGAAAAATTTTATCAAAAGTTCGGTGTTGAGAGTGTATACGACGGCACGGCTTTGGAATTTTCCAATTTGAAGATATCGGAGGAGAGCCTCAACAGTTTGTCAAAACTCAAAATTTCGGGGATTATCAAAAATCCGTCGGGCTATACGGTCAATGTGCCGCCGATCAGAATTGTTGTTTATGATGCAAACCAACATCAGTTGCTCAATACGACACATTATTTGGCCGCCAAGCGCATGGGTGCCTATTATCAATTAGGCTTTGAATTTTTGCTGACCAACCCGACGCCACAACAAAAAACCATTCAAATCACATTCGCAAACAATGAATAAGGAGATAACAATGTTGCGCGAAAATATCCAAAATGCCTTGAAAGAGGCCATGAAAAATAAAGATACGCTTTCAACTAATGCGATTCGCATGATTATTGCGGGGCAAAAAGAAAAAGATGTTGATGCCAGAGGCAAAGGTAAACCTCAGGCGGAAGATGCTGATTTGCTTGCCATGATGCAGACAATGATTAAACAACGTCGCGAATCGATTGAGATGTTTATCAAAGGCGGCCGTGCCGATTTGGCCGAAAAAGAAGAAGCCGAAATCAAAATCATCGAGCGCTTTTTGCCCAAACAACTTTCCCCGGACGAAGTTGATGCCGCCGTCAAAGCCGCGATTGCAGAAACAGGTGCCGCATCAATGAAAGATATGGGCAAAGTGATGGCCGAATTGCGTACCAAATATGCCGGTCAAATGGATTTCGGCGCTGTGTCGGGTATGATTAAATCACTTCTCGGTTAAACTTAATGCAGAGCGATTTGCAAAAATTTTTGGACGAGTTGAGGTCACGCCTGTCGGTTGCCGACGTGGTGGGCGAAAAAGTCAAACTTGTGCGCAAGGGGCGGGAATATATCGGTCTTTGCCCGTTCCACAACGAAAAAACGCCTTCGTTTACGGTCAATGAAGCCAAAGGTTTTTACCACTGTTTCGGTTGCGGCGCACATGGCGACATCATCCGTTTTGAGATGGAGGCCAACGGCCTGCCGTTTATGGATGCGGTTGAAAAACTGGCACACAAAGCCGGTTTGACGTTGCCGAAATTTTCTAAAGAAAATTCGCTCGAACATCAAAAACGCCAGTCTTTGTTTGAAATTATGGAACTGGCGGTTGCATTTTATGAAAAACAATTAAGACTGCCGGTCGGTGCCAAGGGGTTGGAATATTTTTATCATCGCGGGCTTGATGATGCGCTGATCAAAAAATTCAGATTGGGTTATGCGCCGTCAAGCAACAACTTGAAGGCCTATTTAAAATCGGAAGGTGTCAACGAGTTTGATATGTCCGAACTCGGTTTGATTGTTACGCCGCAAGAGGGCGATAAAACAACGCGCGATTTTTTCAAGGATCGGGTGATGATACCGATTTTTGACAAGCAAAATCGGCCGATTGCCTTTGGTGGGCGCATCATGGGCGACGGTCAGCCGAAATACTTAAATTCGCCCGAAACAACTTTGTTTAACAAACGTCAAATGCTCTACAACTATAACTTTGCGCGTGATGCGGGTTATGCGGCAAAACGGCTTGTTATATGCGAAGGATATATGGATGTGATTGCGCTTGATAAATTCGGTTTTTCGTATGCGGCAGCACCGATGGGAACGGCCTTAACCGAAGAACAGATTATGCAGGCTTGGAAAGTGGTCAGTGAGCCTGTTTTGTGTTTTGACGGTGATGCGGCCGGTATCAAGGCGGCGATTCGTTCGATTGAC
>JAGCTK010000220.1 GCA_017963715.1 Alphaproteobacteria bacterium
CGCGCCGTGATGGCCAGCGAAACATTTTCAATGACAATATCCACAATTTTCATCTGTTCACCTTCTTTCACACGAAACACAACTTTTGCCGGCGCACCGTCGGATGTATCAACCGTTGTATTAACAAATGTCTGACCGGCCGAGTTGGACGGTGTCATACCATGAAAATCAAAGTGTTTACCCTTAAATTCATCAAAACGTTTTGACCACGTTTTGGTGTTAAAATCACGATAAGCTTTGATAAAATCGTCCCGCTGTGTCGGTGTTGCCGTTTTCCAATAGCGGCCCAAAACAAATTTGCCGATATAATCAAGGTCAAAATACTCATTAAAAAGTTTTTCAAACCTTTCATCTTTTTGTGCGACAGACACATCGGCATTGATTATTTGCTCAATACCTTCGTGTGTCACTTGCTTGACAAATGTTTCGGCATCGGCTGCATCAGCCGCATATGTTTTGCCTGCGGCGCATAACAACATTCCAAGTGCAATCAGTATTTTTTTCATCATAAAAGTCCTTTTTAAGTTAATAAGTTATTCATCCATTTCTTCGTCAAAATCAAAGTCATAACTTGATGATGGCGAGGCATTATCCTCCTTGATATCGCACAGACTGCTGAACTTTTGTCTGTTCTGCAAAAAGGCGGATTTGACAGTGGCATAAAAGTCGACCGAACCTTCTTCCAGGCTGTCAAGCATAGCCATATTTTCGGCGCGTGCATTGATATATTTCAAAGCAGTACCGCCATAAGTTGCAATCACGGCCCAATCTTCATCCTGTTTGTCAAGCAGCGCCCAATACATCGGATCTGCCAACGCATCAGCCCCAAAACCGACCAAATAACGCGGCGTTGACGGGCCCAAAATCGGCACCACCACAAACGGACCATCCGGCACACAATATTTGGCCAGTGTCGCATCAAACGAATTTTTCTTTTTTTCAACACCCCAACCCGATGCCACATCAAACGTGCCCAAAAGCCCGAGGGTTGTATTGATGGTAAATCGCGCAAGTGACACGCCGGTATTTTTAAACTCGCCTTGTAATAAGTTGTTGATAGCCGAGGCCGGCTCCGTCAGGTTGGCAAAAAAACTGCTCACACGGTTACGCATCGACTGTGTCGTGACGGCCTTATAACCTTTTGCCAACGGTTTTAAGGTGTATTTATCAAACTGGTAGTTAAAATTAAACATTGCACGGTTATAGGTTTCGAGTTTTGAATCTTGCGCGCTGACAGTCATTTTTGTGCCGTTCGGGTTTGTTGTGCAAGCGCCGAGTGCGAAAAATACAGATATTAAAAACAAAATCCTTTTCATGGTGATGCTTTCCGTTATACCGACAATTATAGAACGCAATATAACAACAAAAGGTTCACGAATCAAGTTTAATTTCAAAATTCTGCTTTCTTATTTTGAAGACGAATCAGAAAATATTTGTGCAAAAATCTTCGCCGGCAGTGATCCGCCCGTGATATTTTTCATCGCCGAATTATCATCATTTCCGACCCATACCGCCATCACATATTCTTTTGTAAAACCGACAAACCACGCATCGCGAAAGTTTTGCGAGGTGCCTGTTTTACCGGCTGCAAAACCTTTGAGAGCGGCATTTTTACCGGTACCCGTCAAAATAACATCTTCGAGCATCTTCGTGATTTTTCCGACCGTTTTTTCATCCAAAACGCGCCCGTTTTCTTCGTGCAGGCGGCGATATAACTGGCGCCCGTTTTTAAGATAAATCTCGTTGATAGCATACGGCCATACACTATATCCGCCGTTTGCGATTGATAAATATGCGGCCGCCATATCAATCACTTTAACCTCTGATGTTCCGAGCACAAGCGACGGTATTTTTTTTAAATCTGTCGTAACGCCCATTTTTTTGGCATTTTTAATCACATCATTTAAGTTAAATTGACGGCTTAAATTGACGGTTGCCAAATTGAGCGAATGCGAAAAAGCAAAATCAAGTGTCACATCGCCATAATATTTTTGATTAATGTTCTGCGGCTGCCAACGACCGACTTTAACAGGTGCATCCGAAATGATATCCTCGGGCTCAAAACTGTGTTGCAACGCCGTGATATATACAAATGTCTTAAAAGCCGAGCCGGGTTGCCGCAAGGCTTGCACCGCGTGATTAAACTGATTTTTTTGATAGTTGACACCGCCGACCAACGCTTTAATCGCACCGTCATAATCTAAAATCACGAGTGCCCCTTCGGTCACATTGTTTTGCGCATTGGCGCGCACCATATTTTGCAAAACGGTTTCGGCCTTTTGTTGCAAATCTTGGTCTAAAGTCGTGCTGACATAAATATCTTGGTCGCGCTCGCCGATATAATCATTGACTTCGGCAAAAACCATATCGGCAAAATGCCGCGCCCCTTCCACCTTAAAACTTTTGGCATCATGCAACGGCTCTTTTAAGGCTGCGTTATATTGCGCCTCATCAATCAAACCGTTGCCCAACATAATTTTTAAGACAATTTCGGCGCGCTCGGTTGCATTTTTGGGACTGTAAAGCGGGTTGTAACGAGACGGTGCTTTGAGCATGCCGGCAATCACGGCCGCTTCTTTGAGGCTCAAATCCGATGATGATTTGCCGAAATATTTATTCGCGGCCGCTTCAATACCGTATGTTCCGCTGCCCAAATAAACCCTATTAAGATACAGCATCAAAATCTGGTCTTTGCTGAATTTATGCTCCAACCACAAGGCAAGCCACAATTCCTGCACTTTGCGTTTTAAGTTTTTTTTGGGTGTTAAAAACAGATTTTTGGCCACTTGTTGTGTGATGGTCGAAGCCCCTTGCGCATACCGTTTTTTAAAAATATTGGTGATGCCGGCACGAACCAAGCCGATGACATCAAAACCAAAATGCCCGTAAAATCGTTTGTCTTCAACGGCAACAATGGCCGCGGGCACATAGGTTGGCAAATCATCAAGATAGATAACACGCGAAAACGTATTGCCGAATGTCATAATCTCATTGCCGTTGTCGGCAATCAGGGTTGTTGAGGGCAAACGCGTTTTGTTGAGCGCAACATCAATATCGGGTAGCGTCAATCCGCAATAGATGACAAAACCTGCAACTGCCAAAAATGCGCACAAAAAAACGGCCCACAACATTTTTTTGAGCTTGCCGGTTGAGCGCCCGGCCTTTTTCTTTGTTTTGCGGCGCACTTGATGCTTTGCGCCCTGAGGGCGTTTTTTTGTTTTTGCTTTCGTCATATTTTGTTTCATAATAAGATGATAACATCAACATATTAAAAAAAAATTTAAGTGAAACGCCAAAAATGCCGATTATATCTTAAAAGTATGAGGCTTAAAATAAAACATCTGTTTTTTGTGCTAGGTTTTTGTGCGGTAGGAGTTGCTTTTGCGCAAACACCGCCTTTTGCACAAAGAGATGCGATGTATCTTGCCACATTAAAGGCCGTGCTCGACTACAAAATGAACGATGAAGAAAACATCAAACAACTCGAAAAATTGCGCGAAAACAAAAAATTTAATCGTGATTTGCAAAAAAAATTGGCCAAGCTTCACAACAAAAAAAACAAATCAGGACAAAATGAACACATCTACAACATACTCAAAAATACCGGTAAAAAAATTTATAATGAGTTGAATTAACAATTTGTTTATATATGAGCGTTATACTTGGGGCAAATCTTACTTTGAAAGCGTAAAAAACATGAAGAAAACATCGTTCTTATTGCTTGTGGCCGCCATTGCTCTCGGCGGATGTTCGCATCAAACAGCCGAGCCTTTGTATCAACCTCATCAAGTCGCTCCGCAACCTAATGCTCAAGATATGGCACGTTATAAAGAAAACATTGTCTTGAAACAGCACGGCAAAGATTTTGTGTCTTATGAATATCGAAATGTTCGTATTGATGAATTGGCACCGCTTGCCATCAATTATTGTTTGGACAATACGGACGGTAAAAAAGCCTATTTGCGTGAAATTGTCATGCGCGAAAATCATGCCAAACTCGCAACTTTTGACTGTATCGACTTGCAATAGCCGATAGAATTTCCTATATCAACCTTTAGGAATAAAATATTTTTAAAGGCGTTTGACAAGATGAAAAATTTATATGATATTTTGGGTGTTTCAAAATCGGCCTCAGATGCCGAGATTAAGTCTGCATATCGAAAATTGGCACGCAAATATCATCCGGATCTCAACAAAGATGATGCAACGGCTGCCGAAAAATTCAAAGAAATTTCCGGCGCGTATGAGGTTTTGGGCGACAAAGAAAAGCGTCAAAAATATGATGCCGGCGAGATTGATGCCGACGGCAAACCGACAGGTTTCGTTGCCTCGGGTTTATGTGGCGGCGGGCCTTTCGGCTCAAACACTTATCAATCATATTCCTCCTCCGATATGGGCGGCAATCCTTTTGGCGGCGCCGAGGGTTTTGATTTTTCATCCATTTTCGGTGACGATATTTTCGGTGCTTTTTCCAATGCCTCCAAACGGCGGTCACGCAACAGTGGCGCAAGCGGCTTTAATGCTTACGGCGGCGCGGCTCCAAAAGGTCTTGACGTTGCCATGACACTTGATATTGATTTTTTGGATGCTGCCAAAGGCGCGACCAAAGTTATCCGTATGGACGGCAAATCCATCAATCTCAAGATTCCGGCCGGCACAACCGAAGGACAGAGTTTTCGCCTCAAAGGTATGGGCAATCCGAGTGTTGCCGGCGGGCAAAAAGGTGATGCCTATATCAAAGTGCACATTCGTCCGCACCCTTATTTTAAGGCAGACGGGCTCAATATTTTGCTTGATTTGCCGATTTCCATCAAAGAGGCCATACTGGGTGCCAAGATTATGGTGCCGACACTCAAAAATTCGGTCAAAGTGACGGTGCCGCCTTATTCTTCCAGTGATGACAAATTGCGTCTGTCCAATATGGGCATTGAAACACCTCTCAAAAAAGGCGATTTGATTATCACCTTAAAGATTAAGGCTCCGAAACATCCTGATTTGGCGCTTGAAAATACCTTAAATTATATGCAGGACACGCCGCAAAGGAAGTTTTGATGAAACTTGAAAGCCTGATAGATTTTGAATGGTACAACGAACCCGACAATGTTGTGTTTGCCGATCAGGAAATGAAGATTGTGGCCAAACCGCAAACAGATTTTTGGCAGGCTGTTCACCACAAGTTAAGCAAAGATAATGCGCACTTTTTTTATAAAACCGTCGCGGATGATTTTGAACTCATTGTCAAATGGCGCTGCCAACAAAGCACCGATTTTAATCAGTGCGGGCTGATGGTGCGAAGCGACGAAAGGCATTGGTTTAAGATGTCACTGATGTCAAAGGATGAGAGAAGTCCTGAAATCGGCACATGTTTAACACTGCAAGGGCATTCTGATTGGGCCGGCACGGCGCTTTCGTCTTTGCCGACAGAAATTTTTTATAAAATTACGCGCAAACAAGACGACTTTGTGGCTTTTTATTCGCTTGACGGAAAACATTTTACGCGCCTGCGCCAATTTTATATACCGCATATTGATCCCGAAATCAAAGCCGGTGCCTATATTGCCGCCCCTCAAAACAAACCCTTTGAAGCCGTCTTGGACGAGATAGACTTTTCTTGATATCAGGGTTTATCGATACTTAATTGATACGCGATTAACTTTGCCTGTGACTTTATCGGCTTCATTAACCGTATAAATACGCTTTTTGATGTGATTACCCGTGGTGATATCATTGGCGGTCGCATACCATTTGTTATTGTAAAATACTTGACCGTCCGGCGTTTTTTGATATGGAATGACATTAGCATCAATGCCATTGTCTTTTTGCCATTGAATTGCCGATTGACATTGGCTTTTTAAGGTTTCAGGACAATAAAGATTTTGAATCAACGCCTGACTATGGTAATCATCGCCTCCGCCAAAAGCTTCCGATGAAATGGTTATCACAGTATCAGGTATGGCAAGATTTTGAAGATTTGTATTGCAAAATGTGCGATAATCAAGTGTTGTGACACCGGCCGGAATACCGTTAATACTTTCAAGCGGTGAATATGCAAAAGCATAAGGACCTAATGTTGTCAAAGTACTCGGCAAATCGATACTTGTAATATTTGTCCATTCAAAACTTGCTTGGCTTATTGTCTGAAGGCCTTCGGGTAAATCTACGGAAGTTACGGAACGCATCAGAAAAAATGCGCCTTTGCCAAGTGATGTAATGCCATCTCCGACAACAACCTTTGTTACACCTGAGCCATACCATGGGGCGCTTGAATAACAGGTTGTATATGTTGGGCACTCTAAATATGAAGCAGTCGACGCAGGTTTGGAAGAATCAATCGGCATAATTGTTAAAGTGCCGTTTTCAATTGTATATGTACAATTATCTCCACATGATGGTAAGGTTGATTCATTTTCAGCCATGACATTAAAAGATAAAAACACGATACCTGCTGAAATCAAAATTTGTTTATTCATAACTTTTTCTCCCGTGCAAAATACAAAAACCGCTTCGAAACGAGCGGTGGGGAGTTCAACAATCATACTAAGAGAAATGACTCTGATAGCCTTTAGGAAAATCCTTGTACATACGCCACCAGCTCCCCACACATGTGGGGATTTGAATACCAAAAAAAGGCATCCGAAAAGGATACCATTTCTGGTACCTCTTAGTATAGAGCCGTTGAAAGCCCCGAACCTCACGGTTCTTGATGAAAATATTTTCATCATGATTCAAAAATAACATAACAAAATCGACTAGTAAAGCAAAAAAATCAAAATTTAGCAAATATA
>JAGCTK010000221.1 GCA_017963715.1 Alphaproteobacteria bacterium
ACTTGGCAAACTTTATACCAAGCACGGCATTGTCAACACACCGGATTTTATGCCGGTCGGCACATGCGGCACGGTCAAAGCGATGATGCCCGAATCGGTTGCTTCAACCGGCGCCGAAATTTTGCTCGGCAATACTTATCATTTAATGCTTCGTCCCGGGGCTGATTTGGTCGAACAAATGGGCGGCCTGCACAAATTTATGAATTGGGACAAACCGATTTTGACCGATTCCGGCGGTTTTCAGGTGATGAGTTTGTCATCACTTCGCAAAATTTCCGAAAAAGGTGTTGAATTCAAATCGCACATCGACGGCAAAAAATTCTTTTTAAGCCCCGAAGAGTCCATCAAAATTCAGCACAAACTCGATTCCAACATCACAATGGCTTTTGACGAATGCACGCCCTACCCTTCGCCTTTTGAAAGATGTCGTGATTCGATGCGTCTTTCCATGCGCTGGGCCGAGCGTAGCAAAGCGGCATTTGTTGACCGCGACGGATACGGAATTTTCGGCATTCAGCAAGGCAATATTTTTCAAGATTTACGTGCCGAATCTGCCGCCGCCTTGACGCAAATCGGTTTTGACGGTTATGCCATCGGCGGTCTGGCCATCGGCGAAGGCCAGGAAAAAATGTTTGAAGTGTTAGATTATGCGCCCGCCATGTTGCCCGAAGACAAACCGCATTATTTGATGGGTGTCGGACGCCCGGATGATATTGTCGGTGCAGTTTTGCGCGGGGTTGAGATGTTTGACTGTGTCATGCCGACCCGTTCCGGCCGCACATCACAGGCTTTTACAAAATACGGCCCAATCAACATCCGAAACGCTCGTCATCGTGATGATCCGCGCCCCTTGGAAGAAGGGTGCGATTGCCCGTTATGCACGCACTATTCAAGGGCATATATTCATCATCTTCAAAAATGTCAGGAGGTTTTGGCCGTTATGTTGCTCACTTGGCACAATGTCCGCTATTACGAGCGTCTGATGCAGGGTTTGCGCCAAGCCTTGGCTGATAACACCTTAGATGACTTTGTCAGTAAGTTCTATCTTAATCAGCAACAAGGCGACATTCCCCCGCTTGACTGATTGTTATAACGACGCTTTCGAATAAAAAATACCCTCTGTTATTCGTCGTTTGATATAAAAAATATCCTTGACTTTTCAAGACACTTCATGCTATTTTAAATCAGCACAGGATTTCTGTGTCAGGGCGTCACAACCCTTTACATTCGTAGTCGTTTGCAACGACTTAAAAGAATATGCCGATTTCTGCTCTTTTGGGTGGATGTCGGTGATATAAGGCTCTATTCAGCGCGAAAACGCCGAGCCGTTTATGAATGTACGGTTTGTGATCATCCGCCCGCTTTTTGAATAAAAGTCGGGTTTTTTATTTGGGTTAACTTCATGAGGATCAAAAAAGGATGAAAATTAAAATGGAAAAATTTAAGAATAATATTAAGATGCTGAAACAAGTTCAGCATGACAATGTACAAGGGCGCAGTATGGTCGAAATGCTTGGTGTTTTGGCGATTATCGGTGTTTTATCAGCGGGCGCGTTGGCCGGATATTCAAAGGCGATGTTTATGCATAAAATGAATCAATGTACAGATGCTTTTACTCAATTGTTACAAAATTGTATGATGATTGCACCGAAACTTGAAAAAGATACGACAAAAACAACTTATTACACAGATACATTAAAAGCCGCAAATATGATTCCTAACGGATTTAGCTACTACGATTCAACTTATCTGCAAGATATGTTTTACAACAAAATCAAGCCGACAATTAAACAGAGTTACTACGGCATCACCTATCATTTTTCTTCAACAGATGTCGGACAAGCGCTCTGCAGACAAATTATAATTACTTTAAAGGGAATTTCAAATGACCTTTATTATATTTATTCAGATAATGGCGAGAGTGCAGCCAGAGGAGAGGACCACAAAGCGACGTCAAGCTTATATGGCGATTCTTATTGCGGTGAGGAAGATAAGCCTTGTCTTAAAAATACAGGTATTTCCGAAATGAACGACATCTGCGCTCAATGTGATTATTCAGAATGCCGAGTACTTATGTATTGGTTCTGAATACAATAAAAGCACATCTAAAATCCATATCCAAAATTGTCTTAAAATCTGTTAAAATACGCTTGCATTTGGCAATTTTTTTCATATAATGCGCGCAGAATTACAACCGCTGTTTTAGGAGATTTTTGATGGATAGCGAAACTTGTCTCGGTTGTCAG
>JAGCTK010000222.1 GCA_017963715.1 Alphaproteobacteria bacterium
CTCAAGTGCTTTGCATGCCCAGCGATAGGCACTGCGCTTAAAAAACACCACACGCTTGGCGGCACGCGTGATATCCACCCATTCATACGCCTTAAATTCCGGTTTTGGCATATCAAACTTAATTTCATCATCTTGGCCGTAAAAATGGGCGAGCGTCCAATACATCCTTTGACCGACAAAATCACGACCGGCTTTTGCCAACGCTTTGTGAATTTGGCGCGGAAAAACATAAGCAATCGGATCTTCAAACGCCAGCAAAAAGGTGGCAGACTTAATCGAGGTTTCTTCAAACAATTCTCTTTTGGCTGCATCCGCAACACTTTCATTTTCTTCGATACCGCCTTGCGGAAATTGCCATTGCAAGCCGCCTTGATCGGCGCGCGCACACATCAACACAAGTCCCGCATCATTGAAAACAATCACACCGGCACACTTGCGATACTCCGGCATTATTTTTTCTCCTCAGCAGGTTTGCTTTCGGGCTCTTTAAGATTGCCTGTTAAAAGATTTGTTTGATACAACTTGAGTGCATGGACCAAATCTAAAGCACGCAACAACTGATAATCCGAAATTTCTTCGCTGTCTTTTTTATCATCTTTGGACTTTTTCTTGTCTTTTTCTTCCTGCTCGTTTTTGAGTGCACCCGACAATTCCGCTTCTTTCAAGTTCAAAGAATAATTTTCAATCGGTTTAACCTGCGCCAAAGGCACCACGATATCAGGCTCAATTCCTTTGGCTTGGATCGAACGTCCGCTCGGCGTATAATAACGCGCCGTTGTCAATCGCATCGCGCCGAAATCGCCCAAAGGCACAACCGTTTGCACCGACCCTTTACCGAATGATTTTTCACCCAAAACAATCGCACGATGATGGTCTTGCAATGCACCGGCTACAATCTCGGAAGCCGAGGCCGAACCTTCGTTGATAAACACCACAATCGGCAAACCGTTGGTCATATCGCCCGTGTGCGCCGTATATTTAACATTGTCTTCTTCATGCCGTGCACGCGTTGACACAATTTCGCCCTCGCTTAAAAACAAATCCGACACGGCAACCGCCTGATCCAACAAACCGCCCGGATTGTTTCTGACATCAATAATCAACCCGGCCAATTTATCACCTAATTTTTTGACGGCCTCATCATATGCTTTTTTAATCGCTTTATCATTGTCTTCGGTAAAGGATGAAATACGAATGTAGAGCACATCATCATTTTTGATATCCGTTTTGACGGATTGAATTTTGATTTCCTGACGTTTGAGTGTCACATCAAATGGTTTTTCGCCCTCACGTCTGATTGAAATAGTTACCTTTGTCCCGATTTTTCCGCGCAGTTTTGATACCGCCTCGTTAAGGCTCATGCCAATCACCGTTTCGCCGTCGATGTGTGTGATATAATCACCCGACTTTAAACCGGCCTTAAATGCGGGCGTATCATCAATCGGCGACACCACTTTAACAAGCCCGTTATCCATCGTCACTTCGATACCCAAACCACCGAACTTGCCTTTGGTCTGCTCGGACATATAATTATAACTTTCGGCATCCAAATAACTGCTGTGCGGATCAAGCGATGAAAGCATACCGTTTAAGGCGTGTTCAATCAATTCCTGATCGGATGTTTCTTCCACATAAATCGCCTTGGTGCGCTCCATCACTTCGCCGAACAGATTGAGCATTTCATAAGTATTATGTTCCTGCTATTTCTTTTTGTCGGCCGCGACAGACGCATTGACCACACACCCGAATGCAACCAAGAATACCAAAATTTTCTTTATCATAACGTTTTCCTTTTTATGTTATTGACCAAGCCATGCGGCCGGGTTGATTGTTTTTTTGTCTTTTCTTATTTCCATATACAGTTTGGCCTCCGCTGTGTCCGGCATCAAACCCACCGGTTCGCCTGCCAAAACCATCTGGCCGTTTTGCGTATCGACGCTTGACATGCCCGCCACAAGCGAGACGATATCCGCGACATGCTCAATAATAATCAACTGTCCGTATCCCTTAAACGGCCCCGAAAAAACAACCGTGCCGTCATAAGGTGCCACCACTTGCGCTTGCGGACGCGTTTTAATCACAATACCTTTAGATGCCACACCTTTTGAGAGTTCCTGTCCGTAATTGGTCACGATATTGCCCCGAACAGGCCGCACAAACTGTTTTGCCGCAGACAGGGTTTTGGGCAAGGCCTTTGATGTGCTTGATTGTATAACATCATAGCCCGCATTGTCAACGCCTTGCGTGTCGCTGTCATCGTCCGTCACGGTATCCTGATTTTCAAACCCGTAGGCGCGATGCTCACGAATACGCTTCAGCTGTTCTTCTTCCAACTTTCTTTGTACCTCTAATTCACGTTCACGTGCGGCACGTTTGACTTCATCTTCTTTGCGACGTTTTAGGTCGGCTTCTTTTAAGGCCTTTTCCATCAAATCTTTCAAATCCGAGGCTTCGGAAGCCAATTTCAAAGCGTCTTCACGCGCCTGATTTTTTTGCCCTTCCAATTTTTCGCGCAAATTATTTTTTTGTTCGGCCAATTTTTTGATGGACACCTGTTCTTTTTTCAAATTTTGCGTTTTATCCGACAATTCCATCAATTTTTTTTGCGCCGCTTCTTTTTGAGCATGCAAGGCCTCCAAATCCTTTCTGATTTTGCTTGAAGATTCGTGCAGATAAGGCACACTGTCACGCATCAAAATCGCGCTTTGAATAATCTCGACCGGTGTCAGGGGTTGCAAAATCAGCGAGTCGGTTGTATGCAAAGCCAAATCTTGTATGGCTGCCAGCATTTGTGCCAAATTTTGATATTTGCGATTAAATTCTTCCTCGCTGACGCGCACTTTTTCCTGCAAAAGTTTTAATTCGCTCTCGGTTTTGGTGATACCGTCTTCATCTTTTTGGATGCGCTTGGCGGCTTCGACGAGTTGTTTATTCATCTTGGCCAGTTCCAAACTCAAGGCCACCGATTCGGCCTGCAACTTTTTGTATTCCATTTTCTTTTGGTCGGACTGTTGTTGCAAGGCCTCAACTTCGGTTTGAGAAACGGCATGGCTCAAGCCGGCCGGCAAAATCACCGACATGACAAGCAATGTATACCAAACCGCCCCACGCATCATCTATTTCTCAAGCAAAGATTTTCCCGTCATCGCGGCCGGCTGTTTAAGCCCGAGCAGTTCGAGCAGCGTCGGCGCGATATCGGCCAGTCTGCCGTCTTTTAGGCCTTTGATATCACTCGGTGCATTATAAAGCACGGCTTGCACTTTGCCCACCGTGTGTGCCGTATAGGGCTCACCCGTTGTTTCATCCACCATTTTTTCGACGTTGCCATGATCAGCCGTCACCAACAAAATGCCGTCTGCCTTGTCAATCGCCTGCATCACGCGGCCCAAATTTTCATCAACGGCTTTCACAGCCTTTAATGCTGCTTCCATAATGCCCGTGTGTCCA
>JAGCTK010000223.1 GCA_017963715.1 Alphaproteobacteria bacterium
ATTAAAACGCTAAGCGCATAGTATCTTGTGCAATCATCAATTCCTCATTGGTCGGAATAACAAAGACCTTGACCTTTGAATCAGGTGTTGAAATCTCAACCGTTTGGCCGCGTTTTTTGTTGTTCTCAACATCTAATTTGATGCCGAGATATGAAAGTTTTTCAACCACCAAACGACGCAAAATCGACCCGTTTTCTCCAACGCCTGCCGTAAACACAATCGCATCAACACCGCCTAAAACAGCGATATAACTGCCGATAAAGCGCACAATGCTGTGAACATACATGTTCATTGCAAGCACACACTTTTCATCACCGTTTTCAAACCGCGTTTCAACGTCACGATTGTCCGAATAACCGCAAATGCCAAACATACCGCTTTGTTTGTTTAAGATTGTGTTGACATCATCGGCTGATTTGTTCAACAACTTTTGTAAATAAAGCGCAATAAACGGATCGATATCACCCGAGCGCGTTCCCATGATGATACCGGCAAGCGGTGTAAAGCCCATCGTTGTATCAACGCATTTGCCGTTGTCCACCGCGGCCAAAGATGCACCGTTGCCCAAATGGCATGTGATGATTTTTCCTTTTTTACCGATTAATTTGGCGGCTTCTTGAGACACATAGGCGTGCGAAATGCCGTGAAAACCATAGCGTCTGATTTGATAGTCGGTATAATATTCAAGCGGCAGTGCATACATAAATGCTTCTTTTTTCATACTTTGATGGAATACCGTATCAAACACCGCCACTTGCGGCACATTCGGCAACAGTTCCTGCACGGCACGAATACCCGAAATATTGGCCGGCATATGAAGCGGCCCGAGCGGTGTCAAACTCTCCATTTTTTGAAGCGAATCCGGTGTAATTTTGACCGAATCCTTAAAAATTTCGCCCCCGTGCAACACACGGTGACCGACGGCTGAGAGTTCATCCACACTTTTTAAAGGCCCCGAAAGCAAAAAATTCATCACTTCCTGAAAGGCTTCGGTGTGGGTTGGCATATCCACCATTTTGGTTTGTTTATTATCACCGATTTTTAACGTGATATTGGCACCCTCCCCGCCGATACGCTCGGCAATACCTTTGGCCACGGCATCATAGCGATCGCCGTCCACGTTAAACAACTGATATTTCAGTGATGATGAACCGGAATTTAAGACTAAAACTTTTTTCATATTTTTTCACCCTTATTGATTGATATTAATGTGCCTGAATAGCCGTGATTGCAATAGCGCCCAAAATGTCTTCGGCCGATGCGCCGCGCGACAAATCATTGATCGGAGCATTGAGCCCTTGCAAAATCGGGCCGTAAGCCTCACAGCCGCCCAATCTTTGAAGCAGTTTATAGCAAATATTACCGACATTCAAATCGGGCACAATTAAAACGCGCGCTTTTCCGGCCACTTCGCTGCCCGGTGCTTTCTTGGCCCCGACCGCCGCATCGAGTGCCGCATCACCCTGCAATTCACCGTCAAGTTTGATATTCAAAGAACGATAAGGTTCTGTTTGCAACAATTCAAGCGCCATTTTGGTGGCATTTTTGACCTTGTCAACTTCCGGACCTTTGGCAGACCCTTTGGTTGAAAATGACAGCATTGCCACGTTCGGATCAATACCGAACATAATTGCCGAAAGCGCTGAGGTCACGGCAATATCCGCCAATTCTTTTTCGGTCGGATTGATGATTAAACCGCTGTCGGACAAAATAAAAGGCTTATTATCAGAGACGATAATAAAAAATGCAGACACACTCATTTGCGGATCTTTAGATTTGATAATCTGCAAAGCCGGACGTACTGTATCGGCTGTTGAATGATTCGCTCCTGAGACCATACCATCGGCATGACCGCACTTCATCATCAATGTGCCGAAATAGTTGTGATTTAAGGCTGTTTCATGTGCCTGCTCCGGTGTCATACCCTTGGCTTTGCGCAACTCATAGAGCACATTGACATATTGATCCAAACGTTCGGATGTTTCCGGCTCAATGATTTTGATGCCATCAAGTGACCAACCGTTTTGGTGATAAATCTGTTCAATCTCTGTGGGATTTCCCAAAACAATCGGATGTGCAACTTTGTTTTGAACCGCAAGATAAGCCGCTTCCAAAACACGTTTGTCTTCACCCTCGGGCAAAACAATGGTTTTGATGTCTTTGGTGGCTCTTTCAATCAGCGAATTAAGATATGGCGTCAACATGTAATTTATATTTCCTTTCAATGTCTTCAATCAATTTTGCGGCAGTTAAGCACAAAAGGTATCAAAAGTCCACCAAAATTTTTATTTGTTCAAAGATTTTCTGACAAAGGTACCAATCGGCCCATTTTGGCCGAAATCCGCCTTTTGATACATTTGCGCCGCTGATATGGCCTTTTACCTATATTAAACATCAAAATGTTTGTGATATATTTTTTATGAAATCAGTTTCCTTGAATAACATTTGTTTTCTACATAGGATGATATGCATGAAAGAGAATATTAGAAAACTGCTGTCGATTAAAGTCAAAGCCTTGCGTGAAAGCGCCGGTTTGACTCAAGAGGCATTGGCCGCAAAGTGCAATGTCAGTTGGCGTACAATTTCAAATTTAGAACGCGGATTGGTTGTACCTGATTTGGCTTTAGTTGTTGAAATTGCAAAAATTTTTGACATTACCCTTGATGATTTGCTTAGCTTACAATTAAGTCACAACAAAAGCAAAACCCGCCTCGAGCGTGAACAGTTTGCTATTGAAAAACTGCGCAATTTGAATGATAAAACGCTTGATTTTATACTTGATGAACTGATTTTGCTTTTTAAATACTTCAAGTAATTCAATCCTCTTTCAAACGCCTTTCGAGTTCTGTCATATAAAATCGATATGCTTCTTCAACCAAATATGCACATAGATCAAACTGTGTTTCTTTTAAATTCGTAATCAAATCATAAAAACAGAAATTGATTTTTTGCAATTTTTCTTGCACTTTTCTTTGCTTCATCAATGATGTCCTTAGTTTTTTTTGCTTGCAAATAACATTTTATATGTTAGTATTTGATAAAAAAAGAACCTTATTTCATATATTGGATATATAAAATGGGCACCAACGTTTCGAAATATTCTTTGCTTGCCAAGCAACTTTTATATTTAACCGAAGTCGTCAATTACGGCTCGATTTCGCGTGCGGCAGAGGTCAACGATATCAAGCAGCCCAATTTATCCGCCCTCATCAAAGATTTGGAAACCATTCTTCAAAAACCGATTATTGCGCGACACGCCAAAGGCGTCAGTCTGACCGACAGCGGCTATGAATACTATATCAAGGCTTGCCAAATCAAAAATATTCTTCAAGATATTGAAAATATGCCCTCTGCCAACACCAAAATGTCCGGCAACATCAGGTTGTGGACAAGCGACGGTTTGGCCTCGCTTTATGTTTCACAATGTTTTGAAGAATTTTACAGCAAATATCCGAAACTCAACATTTCAATCAATTGTTCGCTCGCCATGCCGCAATTGTCCGAATTTGATATGGCTTTGTTGTTTTATAAACCAACAGCCAAATCGTTGATGGTGTTAGATACGCACAGTCTCAAATTTGCGCTCTATGCATCTTCCCAATATATCAAGCAGCATGGTATACCAAAAGATCCGCTTGATTTGCGGCAAAATCATCATATCTGCAACAATGCCACATATTTGAACAAATGGAAAGAGTGGAATTTTATATGTAAACGTGCCCTTAATATCACAACCGTTATAAATTCGTCTTCAA
>JAGCTK010000224.1 GCA_017963715.1 Alphaproteobacteria bacterium
ACAGGCTGCGGTGTTTTTTGCTTGCCGGTTTGCTCAAAATACACAACATCTTGGATATAGATAAACATATTTTCCAAAGCCGTGTTCAAAGCCTCGAAGTTTTCCTGTGCATTTTGGCGCATGGTCTTGATTTTTTGATATTGTGCATCAAGTTGAGCAATAGAATTTAAAGTATCCGTCGTCTTTAACAAAGCAGTCGATTGACGATATGTATCCGCGATATTACGCAGAGCATCCACCACCTTTGCTTTGTTTGTTTTGACTTCATCCAAATGATCAAGCACAACAAGTGAGCCGATTTGCATCAAACGCATGGTATACGAATTTAATGTATTTTGGTAATTGACCGATTTTTCCTGACTGTTGTTATAAATCGCCTCAATACCTTTTGCTTCGTTTCTGATATGTTGTTTCAGGTCTTCAAAATAGGTTGCATCCAATCTGTCGACCAATTCAGGCAAAGTCGGCGCAAAAACGGATGTCTGAATATTGATTTTATCAATATCTTCATCGTTGTATGTGCGATAGGCTTTTGAGGCCAATTGCTTCAAAGTTTTAAGAATATCATTCGATTCGATGTCTGCACTTTCATAAATTTTCACAAAGGCGGCATCTGCCCCAAAGGGTTTATAGCGCTCAATACGCGGAAAGACTTCCGTATTTAAGAACGAAATTTGTTTTGTCACAATGGCCTGGGCTTGATCCATACGATCTTTTAAGGCTTTTTCTTCTGCCTCTTTACGCGCTTTTTCCTGTTCTTCCAATTCACGCCAATGCGTATCATAATGGGCGATGATATCCTCGTCATCGATTTTTAAGACAGGATTGGACATCGAGCCCGAAAAATCAAATTCGACTTTCGGTAAATCTGTCGGCAACGTCTCGGCGCTGATGATATTTTTGATATCCGCTTTCCATGTATCAAGTGAGCCTGTGCCCGAAATATTCAGCGTGACATCGCCGTTTTGCATGGCGGCATTTGAAATTGTAAAGCGCCCCTCGTCGATATCAAGTGTGGCTTTGGCTGTTTCAAACGCTGTTTCGCCTGATGAAAGTTTCTTTTCCAAAAATGCATGCAAGCCGTCAGAATGTGTCCGTGTTTTTAAGTTTTCAACAATAGGTTGAATGCTTAAACCCTTGAAAACAACATCATTTAATTTGATTTCGGTCGTGGCTTTAAGCGTCTGCATCAAATCTTCAACCGATGAGGCTGCCCCTTGATACTTTGTTTGGAAAGCCATTTTGCCACGCTCAAATCCATAAACGGATCCGCCCATTCGGCCCATGTCGGCATCTATGACTGTTAAATTGCCTTCAACACGTGGTGCGTCACTGATATAGATTGAAAATGTCGTTTGGTACGTGGTGGGTTTTTTATCGCCGACAAAATCTTTGACCGTGATTTTATCGTTTTTGATATCAAGGAAAAATGTCACATTTTCAATATCCCAATTGAGATAACTTAAATTTTTGATTTTAAAATATCCCAACAAATCAAACTTTTGAAGCGGGCTGTAATCTATTTTTGTCTTATCAAAGCGCGGTTGCTCCAAAAATGTTGCGGTCGTTTTGTTTTGACGGCCGGATGGTGTTTTGAGCGGCGCAAAGACAAAACGGTCAAACTCAAACAGATTGGCTTCCATATGCGCCGTAATCATCGGTTTGTTGAATTTTTTGGTATATTTGAAACTGCCCGTCATATGATTGGTTCCAATGAACGTATCAATGTTATCGGCATGCCAATCTTTTGTCTCGCCTTCAACATCCGCATCAAATGTCATAATACTGT
>JAGCTK010000225.1 GCA_017963715.1 Alphaproteobacteria bacterium
ACTGGTGACAATTGCCGATGTTTTGACCTATTTCGGTGATTTAAGGCCTGTTTTTGAGGCTGTTGCCGCACACCTTGATTTGGCCGGGGTTGTCTCGTTTAGTATTTCGGAAAATAAGATAAATGCCAAAGATTATTATCTGACATCATCGGGGCGCTTTGTTCATTCGCTCGATTATATCTTGAGCATGCTGACAAAATGCGGTTTTTCAAAAATCGGGCAGGAACGCAAGGCTTTGCGCAACGAAGGCGACCAAGTTGTTTACGGCTATATCATCACGGCCGAAAAAGTGATGATTGTTGAAAAATAAGGACTTTCACGAATATGAACTTTTTAAAATGTGATTTTAAGAATCAAAAATTTTCGCATAATTTATACCTGACCGTTTTGTTTACCTTGTTTGTTTTTGCGCCTGATTTTGTCTTAAAAACGGTTTGTCATTTGCCGATCGGGCTTGAAATGCTGTTTTTCTTAGGTACGGTGTTGTTTGGCGCCTTGCTGTCGCTTACAAACAAAATTGCCATCGTGTTTTTCGGTGTTCTTGTTTTTGTGATGCAGTTGATACAACTCAATTTTATGACTTATTTCGGCAGCCCGATTGAACCGGCCAATTTGATGAATATTTTTAGAGAAACGCGAGATATTTTTGATCCGGCATACTTAAAAGAGACTTGGTTTGTCACCCCGACGCTGATGCTCTTTTTTGTGTTGTGGCTTGTGGGTTGTTTTAAGTTTAGGCCAATCAAATTGCCGTTTGTGTGGCTGATACTGTTTTATCTTGCGGCGCATAAGCCTTATCGAGCCTATACCCAAACAAAAGGAATTTGGTATTTTCAGCCGGCATTAACACGGCCGAGCCTTAAAAATTCCATCAGCACATTTTCGTATTTTGTGTTTCAATATTGGCCGAAAGGCTATCAAAATGTGGCGATTGAATACAAGCCATATACACTCCATGATGTGCCCTCAGATGTGCAAAATGTTTTATTGATTTGGGGTGAGAGTCTATACGCCGGTCATTTGCCGATGTATGGCTATCAGCGCGACACTTTTCCAAAGGTTCAATCGTTGCTCAATGAACAAGGCTGGCAAAGCGCACTTGCTTTGTCGGGCGGTATTGCAACGGCCACATCAACACTGTTGTTTTTCAATACGGCGCGCGAACCGGCCAATGCCGACGTGTTCAAAAAACATCCGGCTGATTTGTTTAGAGCCGCCAAACAACACGGTTTTGCCACATATTATCTTTCAAATCAGGAATCGCGTTTAACGATGGGGATGGATGTTGCTTCGATTGACGAGTTGATGACCAATGATATGAACCCGATTTATTTTGCAAAGTATAAGGATGAAGGCTTAACCAAGATTTTAGAAGAAAAAGGTTTGAAAGGGGCCAAAAATTTTGTGGTGCTTCATATGCGCTCACCGCATTCCCCGTATGAAAACAGATATGAGGGCCGTGAGACTGAGTTTGAAAAATTTAAGCCTGCCGCCTCGGCCAAAGACCGTTTAACCTATGAAACCAACACCTATGACAATGCGCTTTTATATACGGATATGGTGATTTTTGATATGGTCAAAGCATTTGAAAAGTTGGCCCAAGGCACCAATTATAAAATTTATATCACGGCTGACCACGGACAATTGTTTGACTGGCAAAATATGTGGGGGCATAACAACCTTGTGATAGAGCAGGCCAAAGTGCCGCTGTTTGTCAAAGGTTATGATGCCGACCGGTTACCTGATATTGTTTCGCACTATCAAATCGGCAAGATGATTTTGCGTGATTTGGGAGTTGAACTTGACAACCCAAATGAGACAGACAACATTTATTATCTGCACGGCAACAATGTCGATTTTCCGTATGATTATATTGAATATCAAATCACGGGTGATGATGTGCGCGAAATCAAGCGAGCCAATACGAATCCGTAAATTTTGGATGATATGCTTTCTTTTCAAAAAAAATCCCGCCGATATGTTGTCAGCGGGATCTTTTTTTATCAAATAACGGGGCTTAAAACATTACCACGGATCTTTATATTTAAGATGCGGATCGTTCAAGCGGTTTAAGTAAGCACCGTTTCTGCCAAAGTTGCTTTCGCTGTCAATTGTGCGGAAATGATTGATTTGGTCATAATCATCAACATATATTGAGTTATTGCCCGAGTCAAACAGATTGGCACGATCAAAGTAGCAATAAACCGTGGCATAAGCCTCCATCGTCATGGCTTTGACAGGGAAGATGTTCCAATATACCGAATCAGCCGTATCGTTAACAAGATTGTGACCTGTCAGTGCGGTAATGACTTCACTATAGGTGCTGGTCGGATAGATAAAGCCCATCACGGTTGCCCAGCCCACAAAATTGGGGCATGAGTTGCTTGTGCACGGACCTGCAGAACCTTCACCATAGGCCAAGACTTTGCTCTTAAGCCATGTGCTTTGTTGGAAATAAAGCGGAGTAGGCGTTTTGTCACCGGCAGGTGCTTGTGCCAAACCGAGATAATAAATGTGATCCGTCACAGCACCTGACGAGTTTTCACCAATCACAATCTCTTTGGCTTGATATTCAGATGTTGTGATTTCAGGAGCGGTTGCACCCGGAATAAATGCCTTAGCGTTATCACCTTCACGAACGGCATAGCGGTTACTTTGTTTGTGCATTTGACCTGCTTGTGCCATTTGGAAACTGGCCGGTGTCAATGTAATGACGCTGGCGTGTCCGGGCGGGCATAAAGGCGCCGGCACAACACCCATAAAAGGTGATGCCCATTCGGAGCCGGCATTGTTGACCTCGGAAGCATTTGTCACCAACTTACCACCGCTGTTGACGCTGACGGTCAAGTTATTGAAGTTTGTGCCGTCTTGGTAGGTGTTGTTGACGATATAAATACCTTTGTTGATAAAGTCAGGCAAAATATCACTCAGACGAGCACCGCCGCGTGTGGTGAGTTTGATATCATGCATCACGGATGTATAAGCCGGATTGACCATGTAGCGGTCATAATCCTGCTGACCGTGATCACGGTCACGCGTGATGTACGGCGTCAAGATATTGCCACGCGAGTCTTTGCTGTTGTCAACAAAACGTGAGGCTTCAATGTAGCCGACACCTTGGTTGGCCGAATAACGTTCGGTGCTTGATGTTGTGGATGGTTCTCTTGAGCCTTCCAACTCAATTGCGCCGCGACGGATATAAACCGAAGCATCTGTGTGCGTGACTTCATTGTTGGCTTTGACCAATGCCTTTGACGCGTCAACCTGCAAAATATGTTTATTCGGGTTGCTCTCGGCTGTTGCCGTTGACCGGTCTGCCCAAACATGGAAAGCATTCGGGTCAATTTCGACAATCGAATCGTGCGCCAACTCTTTGCCGCCTTTATTTGAGGCAATATTTAACAATTTTTGGTCGGTATGCGGGTCACGAACGACAAATTCATCTGCTCGGACATCGGTCGATGATGATCTGACATATACTTTGTTGTTGATGTTTTCACGGGAAGCATCCCATGCACCTTGGGCTTCGATGGCATTATTTTTGATATGGACGGTACCGTCGGCTAATGTGGTTGTAATATTTGTATCTGTTACACCCTGAATACCGGCATTTGTGCTACCGATATAGACCTCTCCTTGAAAGTTAGAACCGTCAAGGTTGTACCTTGGTCCGATCATATTGCTTTTTGTATTGGTCACCGATAAACGGTCAATCATGTTGGCATCTTGAATTTTAAATTGCTCGGCATCAACGACCATGCGGTCAACGGCATTTTTATCTCTGACAATAACACCGTTTTGATCGACATTGAGCCATCTTGTCTCATCCGTGAAATTTTCTGCACCGGCTCTTAAGTTTAACGCATCAAATTCTTGTGTTTCAAGAGATTGTGTTTCGAGTGTTCCGGCAACAAAAGCATTTCCCTGGGTGCTAAAAATCGGTGAGTCATCTTTGGTGGATACAGTACTACCGGCACTGTCGGTTAAAAATATCGGCGCATTATTACCTGTGCCAACTGTTGTTGTGCCGGTTAAATGCACGGTATCCGTATCAACGGTTAAATCTGACGATTCGCCGTCGGCTTGTCCGCTGGCCAAATTAATGGCCGCCTTTGTACCGTTCTGATACATTTTGATATTGTCTTTGTCGACAGCAATAAAGTTGCCGTTTTGACCGACTTTGAACGTGGTATCTTCATTTTGCGCCAACCAAGTATCACCAGCTGAGTTTAGTGCGCCGTTGATATCAGTGTCGACTCTGAATGTTGCTTTTTCGTCATCGGATGACAATTCAAAAGCAATTCCGTTAGAGCTGTTTTTACCGGCTTCCAACTTTTTATCCGTCACTTTAAGGAAATCCGTAAATTTCATTTCAGGCGTCAAATCATCCATCGCGACGCTGAATCTTTTACTGAGAGCCGTCAAATTGCCGTCAATAAAAGCACCACCGCCTGTCGGAGATCCGCCGGATGTGTGGGACTTGACAATCAAATCAGCACCGCTTGCATCCGCATCGGCTGTTGTGGCACCGACAATCAAGCGGTCAACACCGTAAATACTGTTATAACTGACATTGTTACCTATTTCGTTGTTGACACCGCCCATATACAAATCAGTCAACATGGTGCTGCGCCATTTATCATTTGGATCTTCAGGTGTGGTCCGTTGCAGATATTTTGTGTTTTCAAATGATGTTCTGGTCGCATTGTTGATAGATTCACTTGAAACGGTGATAATCGAACCATGGACGGCACAGTCATCATCACATAAGCCGCTAACCGTATCGGCATCCAAACTCCAAATGCCGCCGACGCCTTTGGCAACACCGTCTTTATCGATATATCCACCGTTGGCACCGATCATCGAAGCAATACGTGAGGCACGTAAATCGGTAATATCACCTGTCTTCGGAAAAACCACAAAAGCGCTGAGCGAATCGGATGTTCCCTGACGGCGAATCGAAATAACGGGCGCCCCAAAGTTTTTGACCGGGCTTGATGTGTTGTATCCGTAAGGCAGATAATTGGCAATTTGTTCCATCGTCACTTCAATCTCGCCGCCGTCTTTTAATGTTTCAAGCAAAGTCGGATAGTTGGTCGAAGTATAGTTATCAACGGCCTTCATCATGGTTCGTGCGTGTGTCGCAGCGTTGATATCCTGCAATTCACTTGTTCGCTCGGCTGATTTTTTGTAAAGAGTCGGCGTGACAAGCGAAATCAAAGTCAACATAGCCAAAGCTTCAATCATCATGCTACCGGCTTGGTTGATTTTGCTTACTGTTTTAATTTGTTTAGTCATTGTTAACCCCCTCTCTGTTTTGAACTTTTTTTATAGCAATAAAACATGTCTTGCCAGCACAATTATCCTGATAATTTTTATCAGCTAATATCGCCGGATAAATCCGTTGATATTTAAGTGTAAACGAGTTGTTGACACCATACCCGAATCCGCCGCTGATAATCGGATAATTCGGTAATTTTTCTTCTTCGGGCAAATCATGTGACGTATCTTTGACTTGATTATACCCAAAACTTTTGCCGTAGCCGTCCGTTTTGGTAATTGCAATCATCATATCGGATGTCGGTCGGCCGCTTTTGTTGAGCCAAGACGACGGCATCGGCTGAAATGAAACAACATAAACAGCCACATTGGATTCCGAACAGCAAGTTGCTTCCATGCCGTCATTTTCACACACTTTGGTATAATCCGATTCGATACCGTTGTCCCCGGGTGTTTGTTTGAAACAAAAAACTTTGGAATAAATGTCTGCGCGGGGTGTGTAACCGGCCGGTAAGTAGGGTTGGATATCGTTTACATTTAATCCTGTCGTTGTGCTGATTTCAGAAGCATAGTTGTGATTGTCGAGATGCCATAATTTATTGTTGTTGTAGTAAAGACCCGAAAAATAGGGCACAGTCCCGCCTTGATATTGTTTGTCAACCATCAGGCGCTTACTGTCGATGTAAGAATAAAAGGCGGAATGTTGCAACCTAAAACGAGCAATTGCCGTTTTAGCCTTTGTTTCCATATAGGTTCTGTCCATGTCCGGCCTAACCGACAGGTTATACGATAAAATCGCAACAATAAATGTGGCAAGCACAACCCATAAATACATCTTTTTAACCCACTATACATATGTTACTGGTGTCATCATAGCACGAAAACAATATTTTTGCCACGTTTAATTGACAACAATGAGCAACTTTCATATTTTTGTAACAATAACAAAAAACTGATAAAAAAAAGTTAAAATATCAACCGGTGATATCTTTTGTAAATCTGAGACTTGATTTGTTTTTGATTTTCCGATATGAACAAGAAAAAAGTAAAGTGAGAACAAGTATGAACGAAACAGTACACCCCAGATTTTTCGGTCGTCGGAAAGGTCGAACCATACGAAAAGCCAAAAGTTTTTTGCTGCAAAATTTTTTGCCTCAAATCAAAATTGATGACACAAAGATGTTGGATAAACAAACCTTATTCGGTGGCAAAACAGATGAAATTCATCTTGAAATCGGGTTTGGTGACGGGGAACACTTGGCCGAATTGGCACGACGACATAAAAATATCGGTTTTATCGGCGTGGAGGTCTTTCAAAATGGGATTGCAAACCTTTTGACACTCATCACAGGG
>JAGCTK010000226.1 GCA_017963715.1 Alphaproteobacteria bacterium
CCAAGCAGCCGTGTTGATGCAAAAATTGACCGTGTTTGAAAAAGAATTGAAGTCGCGCTATGAAATTGCATCACGCTATTACAATGAACTCAGTTCTTATTTTAGTAAACAACGTGTGCTAAGTGATGCCAAATCGGCTTATGCACTTTATACCATCAACTGTGAACATCGTGATGAACTGATGACTTATTTGAAAGAAAACAACATTGGCTGCGGCGCATATTATCCGCGTCCGGTCAATACGCAAACGGCTTATAAAAAGTGGAATACACGCAAATTGCCGGTTTGCGAAAAACTTTCAAAGACGGTGTTGAGCATTCCGATGCATCCGTATTTGACATCTGAAGAGCAAACTTATATCATCTCAAAGATGAATGAATTTGCATCATGCCATGCTTCAAAAGCGGCATAAAATAACTAAAATATCTACAAAAACCTTCGGTAACAGCCGAAGGTTTTTTTGTGGCTTTGAAACAATACACAAGACTTGCATGATGCAAAAATTTGGCTTTAAATTTATCTGGGATTATGGTAGCGTCAAGCCAAGTTTGATAAAAAAGGACGACTTGGTATGAAAGGTATTTTATTGGCCGGTGGTTCCGGAACGCGGCTTTATCCTTTAACGAAAACGACATCAAAGCAGTTATTGCCTGTCTATGACAAGCCGATGATTTATTATCCGCTGTCAACGCTGATGCTGTTTGGTATCAGAGAGATTTTAATTATTTCAACACCGAAAGAAACGCCAAACATTGAAATGTTGTTCGGAGACGGTTCAAAACTCGGAATGCATATTGAATATGCCGTTCAGCCGGAACCGAAAGGTATTGCTGAGGCGTTTACCATCGGGGCTGATTTTATAGGTGATGATGATGTTTGCTTGATTTTGGGTGACAACATCTTTTATATGGGCGAACAATTGCACACTTTCAGAGAAGAGGTTGAAAAAAATACGGGCAAACAAGCCACCATTTTTGCTTATCACGTTTCTGACCCGCAAAGATTCGGCGTGGTGGAATTTGACAAAAATCATCAGGCTGTTTCGATTGAAGAAAAACCGACTAAGCCTAAGTCGAACTATGCATCCGTCGGGCTTTATTTTTATCCCTCCGATGTGGTCGAAAAGGCACGGGGCTTAAAACCGTCGGCACGCGGCGAACTTGAAATTACGGATTTGAATAATCTTTATTTGAAAGAAGGACGCATGAGCGTGGTGCCGATGCGCCGCGGTAATGCATGGCTTGATGCCGGAACGCCGGAAAGTTTGATGGAAAGCGGTGCTTTTGTGCAAATTATCGAAAAAAGACAAGGTTTGAAGATTGCCTGTATTGAGGAGTTGGCTTACAGACGCGGCTTTATTAATGATGCGCAAATGGAAGCCTTAATCAATGAATTAAAACCGGGAACTTATCGCAGTTATTTAGAAAAAGTATATGAGGAAAATCATGAACTTTATTAAAACAGAAATCGATGGCGTGGTGATTGTCGAGCCGAAAATTTTTGAGGATGCGCGCGGCTACTTTTTTGAAAGTTATAACGAGGCGGAATTTATCAAAAACGGAATCACGAATCGTTTTATTCAAGACAATCAGTCAAAATCTTGTTATGGCGTAATCAGAGGGCTTCATTGCCAGTTGGGTGAGCATGCGCAGGCAAAATTGGTGCGCGTTTTGAAAGGCAAAGTTTTGGATGTGGCCGTTGATGTGCGTAAAGGTTCAAAAACTTTCGGCAAACATGTGGCGGTTGAACTCTCGGACGAAAATCAGCGACAACTTTTTATTCCGCGTGGCTTTTTGCACGGCTTTTCGGTATTAAGCGATGAGGCAATTTTTGCCTATAAATGCGACAATGCCTACTCAAAAGAAAGTGAGTTCGGTATTGCTTATAATGACCCAGAAATAGGGGTTGATTGGAAAGTGCCGGCAGATAAAGTGATTACCTCGGAAAAAGACAAAATGGCGCACAGCTTGAAGGAATTAAAGTAAAATGAATACAAAAATTTTAGTGACCGGTGCAAAAGGGCAACTCGGTATTGAGCTTTCAAAACGTTTGAAAAATGCCGTTTTGGCAGATGTTGATGAACTTGATATTACAGATTTTGCGGCTGTTCAGGAATTTATTAAAAAAAATAAAATCGGCGTGATTGTCAATGCGGCCGCTTATACGGCTGTCGATGCGGCCGAAGATGACGATGTGGCTGCTTATAAGGTCAATGTATTAGGGCCGGAAAATTTGGCTAAAACGGGTTGCAAAATCGTGCATATTTCAACAGATTATGTGTTTGACGGTAAAGGCTATAAGCCGTATATGCCGCAAGATGTGGCAAAGCCTTTGAGTATTTACGGCAAAACAAAACTCAAAGGCGAGGAGGCCGTTTTGAAAAATGCCAAAGAGGCCGTCATTTTGAGAACGGCCTGGCTTTATAGCGCAAACGGGAAAAACTTTGTCAAAACGATGTTGAGGCTCGGCTCTGAAAGACAGCAAATCGGAGTGGTTGCTGACCAAATCGGGACGCCGACTTATGCCGGCGATTTAGCAGATGCGATTGTCAAAATTTTGCCGCAAATCAGCACGAAGAAAAAAGGCGTCTATCATTTTACAAATGAAGGTGTTTGTTCGTGGTATGACTTTGCAACGGCCATTATGGAAATGGCAAAATTAAAATGCAAAGTTGAGCCGTTGCCGAGTTCTGCTTATCCGACAAAAGCGGTTCGGCCGTTTTACAGTGTGTTGGATAAAAC
>JAGCTK010000227.1 GCA_017963715.1 Alphaproteobacteria bacterium
CGCTGTAGGACTCGTCTTGCAAGGCGTTGCCTTGCTTCGGGCACTCGTTTTGTAAATTCGCTTTGCGTCGCTTACGCTAGCTTGCTCATTAACAAAACTTCGCCGCTTGCGGTAAAAACAACATTTAGAGGTTGTTTTTATCCTCGCGCCTACGACGGTCTCCGGTTCGAGTTACAGCATACCACCAAACAAAAAACCTCCCCGAAGGGAGGTTCTGTTTGGTAGGCGCTGTAGGACTCGAACCTACGACCAGACCGTTATGAGCGGCCGGCTCTAACCAACTGAGCTAAGCGCCCGACATTTCGTATTATCAAATACGCCAAAAAAAATTATACGTCAAGTCTTTTTATCATCATCTCACATTTTGCTAATTTTTTTTCAAGTATCACTCGTTTTTCAAAGTCATCAAAAAACGGCCTTTTGAAATTCAAAAAGCCGTTTGTTAGGAGAGGAAAAACAATTATTTTTTAATTGGTGCTTTAGCCACTTCACGACCTAATGTCGCTTCGTTGACATAAGCATCTCTTTTAGGTTGACGGCGGCTCATCACAACGGCCTGACGTCCGTCGGTCAAACCTTTGAGTTCCGTCGAGGGCTTATACACATCGCGAACCGTCAGTTTGAATGTGCCATAGGCCACATGACCATAATCGTCCATACCGTAAACTTTGATGTGATAATTGCCACCGCTGCCCGGCAGAGCGCGTCCCGTGAAACGATGATTATCCGTTTCATAGTTCAGCCATTTCGGCAATTTGGCATCATCAATCATACCGGCGCGTGTCGTAATTTCACCTTTGAAACCGATTTCATCAAATGCCGCCAAGTCGATATCAATATTAATCGGCTCGCCCGTGTCCACGGTTACATCGTGGAAGCGTGCATTCTTCGGCAATTTCACCGGCGGACGTTTTGTCGGAATATCCATCAAATACGGACGGTTGTCAGGCATCAAATTGCCTTCTGCCCATTTTTCGTATGCACCGCGCAGATAAAATGCGATATCCGACGGTTTTTCCTGCAACATATAATAAGGCACGGCATCCAAACCGAGTGTGGCATACATATTGCCCAACGCCGACTGAACATCAACATAACTCATAAATGCTTTGACTTCGTCTTCGATGGCACGAGAGGCTTCCAATTGGCTCTTTTCGTTTTTGGCACCATCGGTAAAGGTCAAATCTTCGGCAATATTTTCGGAAGTGTTGGCGATTTCCATATTGATACGATAATCTTCAACCGCTGCCATATATTGTGCCCATGAGACATACACCTGGTTTAAGATAAGTTGCGTCAAACGTTCGCGTCTTAAGGCTTCAAGCGTACCCGCTTTGCCTTTTGAAGCATCTTCAATCACAGTATGCGCAAATTCCGCACTGGCTTTGGCGCATTTGTCATACACTTTGATTTCTTTGCGACAATTTTTATCCAAGCTGTCATAAAAATTTTGAATCATCAATTCTTTATCGGCATCTGTTCCGACCAAATCATGTGCACGCAATTCCGCGCGGTTGGTCAAAGCCATCCATTCGAGTTGATTGAGGTTTGATCTGATTTCGGGCAACTCAAAATTGCCATATTCCGAACCGACAAGTTTAAATTCTGTCGTCGGGTGCAAGCCCATCAAACTTGCCAGATCCATCTGAGCCGTTTCCAACTGATGTTTGAGTTGTGTCAAGTCTTTGACCGCTTCCATATATTTACGTTTTTTCTGCAAATCGTCTTGTGACGGGGCATCGCCCTTGGAAACGAGTTCTTTGGATGTCGCGTTCATTTCGTCGACTTCCAAAGTCATATATTCGGTCATATCATCAATCACCGGCAACAATCTTTGTGCCGTCAAACTTTTCCAATACAGCAAGCGTGCTTCCTGCAAAACGTTGTGAATCACCTTGCGGCTTTGCTCCACAGCCAAATTTTGCTTGAGATTCGGATCAAGATTTTGCCAATAAACGCTCGACATATCCAAAATATTCCAAGCCACTTTCAAATCCGGACTTAAATGTTCGGAACTGTTGGTATTGATATAACCGGCCTTATTCAAAATATCTTGAAGTTGTGAATAAGTTGATGAACCGGCCTTGATCATATTTTCTTCATAGCTGGTCATGCGACGTGTATAGTTGTATTTTAAGGCCAAAGCCATTGCCATATACATATCAATCGGTTTTTTAATCTGTCTCGGGGTGTTGAGATACATATTCTGCATATCCACATCCACCCGGATGGCGCGATCCCAATCAGCATAGTAGGCTTCAGGCGCTTTTTGACTTTGGACAGCCTCATATTCGGCCGTGTTCTGTGTCTGACACGACGTTAATGCCAACATACAGGTTGTCATACAAATCAGTTTTTTCATAGTCTTTTCCTTATAAAAACACGTGCTTTAGTATAAATATTTTAGTTGCAAAACGACAACTTTGCGTGTAGAATACCCCTAAATCGTAAAATTGAGGTTAAAATTTTTTTCGATGTTTGATATTTTTTCGACACTTTTCAGATTTAAAGAAAAAGAAAGCCCGGATGACTTGGGCGCATTTCCCGTCAAGGTCAACGTAGATGCCTTTCCCGAGCGCAGATATTTGTGGACGTCCAGATTTTTGGTTATTTTGACATCGGTCAGCGTTTGCATCAATATGATTTTGGTGTTGACGATTTATTTGATGATTCCCTCCATCAAAGTCCGTCCGACCTTTTTCAACATCAATAAATATTTCAGCGATATTGAGATGGTTCAGCCGCGCGAAATTCACTATCCCGTGAGCGATTTGATTACCGAAGAGTATATCAAAGAATATTTATATCTGCGTTATACCATGACATCGGATGCCGAAGAATTGATCAATCGTTGGCGCACGGGCTCAAAACTGTATTGGCTTTCAACGCCCGAGGTGTATGCGGCTTTTCAATCGGGTGAGATGTCAACAAACATCAAACTGTTCAAAAAGGGCATGCAACGCTATATCGAAATTGCTTGGATCAGGCCGTTGTTGCGCGGATTATGGCAGGCTCAAATCACCACATACGATATGATGCCGGGCGAAGAACCGGTCGTCACATATTGGCGTGCGACCATGCGCGTTGTCTATGGTAAATTGACTTTTGCGGACAAAGAAGACAAAAGTTTCAACCCGTACGGATTTTTGGTTGAATCATATTCCTTGGCCTATCACGGTACCAAAGGCAATGTAGAATCGTATATCGATACGGCGCGACGTCAGGCCGAAGCCAAAAAGAAATAACATATTTTTGATGCATTGCATTTGACAAGCCGCAAAAAAGGCTTGACATTTCGGCATTAATGCGTATAAGAATCACCTGTATTAATTTAATTTTAGGAGATTTTTTATGCCTTCTGTTGTAAATGATAGTTGCGTTAAATGCAAAGCATGCGCCAATGTATGTCCCGTGGATGCGTTTCATGAAGCAGAAACACAACTGGTTGTTGATCCGGATGCTTGCATTGACTGCGGTGTATGCATTTCGGAATGTCCGCAAGAAGCAATTTGTAACGATGCCGATGCAGATCCCGAAGTGGTCAAATTCAATGCCGAACAGGCAAAAGTTTGCCCCAATGCCAACGCTTAAGTCCGCTTAAAGCAGATAAAAAAAACCGCTTTTTTAAAGCGGTTTTTTTTTTATTAAATACCTTATTTGTATCTTATTCTGACGTTGACCGTATCCGTACCGGCCGCCTCGACGGCTTGACGCGCTTCTTCAACGGTATAGATACGCTTTGGCGCGGTTTGTGAACCACTATTGTTGCTGACACTGCCATTGTTTCCACTGTCACCATTACCGTTGCTAATGATGGAACGACTTGCGATTAATGCCACACAAGCATCATGTGTATCGCACATATTAGTGTCGTTTACCATATCTTCAATCGAGGCATACATACCAACGTCTGATAAAGTATAAACACCATCAGAGTCTTTAGAGTATAGCTTAGCCTCTCCAGGGCCTGCTGTGTATGCTTTGTTTACGCAAGCTTCATTAGGGCAATATGCCGTGACATTTGAGAGAAGATCATAAAAACTTTCATAACCAAGTTCCAAATTTTCGAAATTTAAATTACCAAAAACAACTGATGTAAACGTTCCAGAACTCATCGAAAAAGCACTATCCCCGATTGATGTCACATTATCCGGAATTGTGACAGATGCGATGTTATGACCTGTAAAAGCATAAGTGCCAATTTTCGTCAGATTATCTGGCAATTCTATAGAACTCAATTGCAAGCAATCATTAAATGCATAATCTCCAATTTCAAGATTTGAAGTGCCGTCCTTAAATGTTAGGTCTGATACTGGCGTACCATCAAACGCATAGTATTCAATCTTTTCCAAAGTGCTTGGAAATGAAACAGACTCTAATCCCGGGTACCAATCGTTTGAAAACCCTCCAACACTTGTCACACCCTCACCAAATTCAATCTTTTTGATATTAACGGCACCAATTGCGCCATTGTTAACCCAAGGCGCAGAAGAATCAAAGTTGCCTACCATAGCGCCGTTGTTTGTTGCTTCAGCCTCAATTTTTAACAAGCCGGTTTCCTGATTAAATGACCAACCGGTACCCGAAATCACATCCGCCTGTGCACCGGCAGCCATGGCCGTCGTCGCCAACAAATTGAATATAAAAGTTGATTTTTTCATATGTTTTTACTCCTGTTAATAAAAAGATTTTCTACGAAGAAAATGTATCATAAAGGGTGGTTTAAATCAAGCAGTTTTTTTCAATTTTTTTAAAATTTTTTATATCGTAAAATCAATACATTATAAAAAATAATTTCTTTGCAACAAGTGTATGATTTAAACCACCGTTTAAATGATGCAGGTAAGGTCTTGAAAAAAAAATGGAATTTCAAATAAATAATTGAA
>JAGCTK010000228.1 GCA_017963715.1 Alphaproteobacteria bacterium
AAGACATCATTTTATACGGCTCAAAAGGCAAAAATGTGCCGATTTATTACACGCGTTTTGCAACCAACAAACCCTTTGAGGGTGTGATACCCAATATGGAACGTCGATTTTTGGAAACAGAATCAGCCGCCACGCGTGAAGAATTGTCGCGCTAACAGTCGGCTAACGCCTGTCCTTATTGCCACGGCAAACGTCTCAAAGACGAGGCTTTGGCCGTCAAAATCGCCGGACTTGATATCATGGAAGCCTCCGATATGTCGGTCAAAGACGCATTAAAATGGTTTTCGGGCGTGGAAAATAAACTCGGTAAAGAAAAGCGTGAGATTGCGCATAAAATCTTAAAAGAAATTATTGAGCGCTTACAATTTTTAAACAATGTCGGGCTTGAATATTTGACATTGTCGCGTCAAAGCGGCGGCTTGTCGGGCGGCGAGGCCCAACGCATCAGGCTTGCCTCACAAATCGGCTCGGGCTTGACGGGCGTGATGTATGTTTTAGATGAGCCGTCCATCGGTCTGCATCAACGAGACAATGACAAATTGCTGGCAACTCTGACAAGGCTTCGTGACATCGGCAACACGGTGATTGTGGTCGAGCATGATGAAGACGCCATCAAAGCGGCAGACTTTTTGGTTGATATGGGGCCGTTGGCGGGCGATATGGGCGGCAAAATCGTCGCCATGGGCACAGTTGATGAGGTCTTAAAAAACAACCAAAGTTTAACGGCGGCTTATTTGACCGGCCAAAAACAAATCGAGGTGCCCAAAACACGTCGCAAAGGCAACGGACAGTTTTTAGAACTCAAAGGCGTTAAGACCAACAATTTGCAAAGTGTCAACTTCAAATTGCCTTTAAATACCTTAACCTGCGTCACCGGTGTATCGGGCAGCGGCAAATCATCGCTTATTTTAGAGACACTCGTTCCCGCCTTGGACAAGGTTTTGAACGGCTCGCGCAAGCCTTCGGGCAAATACAGCGCCATCAAAGGCACCGAGCACATCGACAAGGTCATCGATATTGACCAGTCGCCCATCGGTCGCACACCACGATCCAATCCGGCAACATATACGGGGCTTTTTACCTATATCCGCGATTGGTTTGCAAGTTTGCCGGAATCAAAGGCACGCGGTTATACGGCAGGTCGTTTTTCGTTTAATGTTAAAGGCGGACGGTGTGAGGCGTGCGAAGGTGACGGCGTCAAAAAAATCGAAATGCACTTTTTGCCCGATGTATATGTCGAGTGCGATGTATGCAAAGGCAAACGCTTTAACCGCGAGACTTTGGAAGTCAAATTCAAAGGCAAATCGATTGCCGATGTTTTGGATATGACGGTTGATGAGGCGTATCAATTTTTTGAAAACATCCCGAGCATTAAAAATCGCGTCAAATTGTTGCAGGAAGTCGGCTTAGGATATATCAAACTCGGGCAGCCGGCGACAACCCTGTCAGGCGGTGAAGCACAGCGTATCAAACTTTCAAAAGAACTCATCAAAAAAGCAACAGGTCAAACGCTTTATATATTAGATTAGCCGACAACGGGACTGCCTTTTGACGATATCAACAAACTCATGAAAATATTGCACCGCTTTGACGAGCAAGGCAACACGGTTGT
>JAGCTK010000229.1 GCA_017963715.1 Alphaproteobacteria bacterium
AAAAAACACTTGTGTTTTAAGACAAAATGTTTGATACTGATTGTCGTCAAACACAAATAAGAGGATGAAATGCCTGACGCACAACAAAACTTAAACAAACTTGAAACATTGACGGATGAGCAAAAAGTTGTTTTTTTGAAGACTTTGCTTTTTTTATCGCAACAGGACGGAGAAGTCGATAACGACGAGATTGTCTTTATCAAAAAAATGGCAAAGAAATATCGTGTTGACAATGTGCAGAAGGTTTTTGAGTACACGACGGAAGCACAATTGCTCGGAGAGTTAAAAGTTTTGACATCGCGTCGTGCCGCTTTGGATTTAATCAAAGAGTTGTTTTTGCTCGGCCACAGCAATATGGATTTGAAAGTGGAAGAAATTTTGTTTATCAATCGTGTGGCAAATGCCTTGAATATCAGCCCTGAAAAGGTAGAACAAATCAGCAGATTTGTGATTGATATGTTGATTTTGCAGGAACAGGGAAAAATCATTTTTGAGGAGTAATACGATATGGAAATGCAAAGAAATGAGGTGAGTAAAATCATCACCACGACGTTGCGCCGAAAATATCCGACATTAAACGAAAAACAGGCTCAATTTGTGGCGCGTGAACTTGTTTTGGCACCTGAAAACAGGCTTATCAGAGTGTCGGAAGATCAAAGATTATCAAAAGAAGATTTGTCATTTGTGATTGCCAAAGAAGTTGAGACATCCTCCGCTGTCAGTTGGAATGAACGAATGGCTCAGAGTATGGAACGATTGAACAGCGGCACCGATACGGTGGAAGAATATTTTTCTTGGTTGTCTGCAACTCTCACCATCCTCAAACATATGAATGACGGGTATGTAACGGAAGAAGATGCCATTGAACGTGAAATGTTTTTGAAAAATACGGATCAGCGCGAAGGCGAATTGATGGTGTGTCTCGGCCTTTATGAAAGTTGTCAATCTTCAACGGCACAGGAAAAGGTCAAATTTATCCGCTATAAACTGCAAAAATTAAGGGAAATGCGCACCGCCATCCAATTTTTAACAAAAAAAGATTGTAATGTGGAGACGACACGTTCGGAATTTGATGCGGCCAAACCTTATTATGCTTATTTTAAGAATTTGCGTGGTGTGCCGTTTGGGTATGATGCCAATCTTGAAAAGAAAGCGGAACTCGGCATACGTCACGATTTGGATGAAGATTTGTCAGAGGATTTTGACCATAGCGCATTTTTGAAAAATGAAATTTTGGATGATATGGCTTTCGAGCAAAATGTTGCGCCGGTCAGAACAATGACATACGAGATGCCGGAAGAAACTTTTGAAAAATTCAAATAATCTGCTGGACATTGAAAACGATTTTGTGTATTCTTTGTTCAGATTCATCTTTGAATGGTCTGTGTTATTTAATTTAGGAGATATATAATGGGTGTTTTATTGCTTCCGATTTTCAAAACTTTAGCGTTGGTTTTGGATATTTACTTCAAAATCGTTGTGGTTGAAATTGTGATTCATTGGTTGATTCATTTCAATATTTTGTCGGTCAAAAACAAATATGCCGAAAAATTTGTTGAGATTTTGAAAAAACTGACAGAGCCGGTGTACGCCAAAATCAGATCCAAGATTAAGCCGATTGCCGATTTTGATCTGTCACCGTTTATTGTGTTGTTGTGCTTATACTTTATTGCACAGTTGCTTTGTGCCTTGTGCGAGATGGTTTTGTAGTTTGGCTTACTACGCAAAAACAGAAAACGGATATCTTTTAAGAGTTAGGCTTTCGCCTAACTCTTCTTGTTGTCGCGCATTCGGTGTGATGCAAAACGAGCATGGTGACGAATATCTCAAAGTATCGGTGACGGCCGTGCCCGAAAAAGGCAAAGCCAATAAGGATTTGATAAATTTTTTGTCGGACCGGTTGGAAATTGCCAAGTCTTGTTTGACACTTGAGGCCGGTCAAATCGACAGATGGAAAAAAATCATGATTGAAACGCGGCAAAATTTGGATGACAAACTGGAAGGACTAAATGATGGCAGTGATTCTTGATGGCAAAAAAATGGCGCAAACGGTGAAACAACGTCTTCAACAGATGATTAAGCAACAGGGTTTCACACCTAAACTTGGTATTATTTTGGTGGGTGATGATGCGGCCAGTCTGATATATGTCAAAAATAAGCAAAAAGCCGCCTCAGAAGTGGGTATTGAAACACAACTTTACCATTTTGATGATCAGGCTTCATCTGAAACACTTGAAAATTTAATCCAAACCTTAAATGCCGATTCGGATGTCCACGGTATTTTGATTCAACTGCCGCTGCCGAAATCATTTAATGCCGCAAAAATTTTATCTGAGATTGATCCCCAAAAAGATGTTGATGGTTTTCATCCCTACAATATCGGCCTGTTGCAATATGGTGCGCAAACAGGTTTGCAACCGGCTACTCCGAAAGGCATTATGAAACTGATTAAAAGTACAGGCCTTGATTTGTCCGGCAAAAACGCTCTTGTCATCGGGCGCTCGAATATTGTGGGCAAGCCGATGGCAATGATGTTGCTCGGTGCCGATTGCACGGTGACAATGGCTCACAGTAAAACGACCGATTTAAAAGCGCTTTGTCAAAATGCGGATATCATTGTGTCGGCAACGGGATGTGCCAAACTTATTAAACAAGATTGGGTTAAATCGGGGGCTGTCGTGATTGATGTCGGCATGAACCGTGATGAACAAGGCAAATTGTGCGGTGTTGTCGATTTTGAAGGCGTGTGTCAAAAGGCCGGTTTTATCACACCCGTGCCGGGCGGCGTCGGCCCGATGACAATTGCGATGTTGCTTGATAATGTGGTTGAGGCGTATTTAAAACAGCATCAAATATGATTATATTAACGTCATATCTGATAGGGAAAAAGCAATATGGCGTTAATGATGGTGTTTTCAAAGCATCGGCAGGAACAAATCAAAGAAAAGGCAATCAGCCTCGGTTTTGAATATTATCAAACGGATAATATCTATCGCTTTATGAGGTATGCCAATGAGGCAAGGCCTGATATTGTGATGATGCAATTTGAAGATGGTTTTAATACGGATGCCGATATGATGTGCGAGTTAAAACGCCGTTTGTGCCGCGACAATGTCTGTCCTCACATTTATCTTAATAAGCCGGAGGGCTTTATCGGGGAAGAATTTTTTTATCATACGGACATCAACAACACGCCGCAAATTTTGCGCGCACTTGAAAACGTCAAACAAACATTACAATAAAGGGTTTGAAAAAAATCAGTATTCGAAGATTGATGTACTGTTCTTGACATACATATTGAGATACTGCTCAATATTTTCTTGCATTTTAGCATCATATTCGGCCATCAGTTTTTGGACCATTTCATGCCAATATTTTTCTTTTTGATCAAGCGGGGTATCAATCGGCATGGTCAGTTCACGCCAAGCCTCTAATGAGGTTTGAGCCGTTGAGCCATTCGCATCGACAACTTTAAGCACCGTTGATAAAACAGCACGATACTTTAAGCTGTCTTTATGAAAGATATCGGAGGCTTTTTCCTCGGTTTCGGTCACACTGGCGTCTTTGATGATAAATTCTGCTGTCCGATTGGATGCAAAATCGACGGCTTTTAAGCGATCTGTTGCCCAAATACGTGCCGCTCTTTCAAGCGAAATCGGAAAAAGATGCTCAACATTCGGGCGGGTAAACGAGGGCGAAAATTCGGAGGTAATGTCCACCTTGTTGACAAGCAGTTCAATCGGGGCCTGTTCGTTAAAACGCGGCTCATTATAGCGTTTAGGCTCGGCTGTTTCTTTTTGCGTTGCGCAAGCACTTAAGACCAACATGATGGCAAGGCAAGATGATTTGAAAGACATGACAAAATTCCTCACGAAATAAATCAATATTTGTTTTCTTTTAATACAAAAATTTTTGGATGACAAGTCTTTTTCGCGATTTTTTACAGCGATGGAAATTTGATTTGCGGTTTTTATAAAAATACTTGACAAAAAACAAAAAATGACTAAAGTTCAAGTATCAACAAATTTTGATGTCTCACCAATCATTTAATAAATTATGAAATTGAATCAAAAACAAAAATCATGCATTATTCGAATGTTGATGTGTATTGTTGTACTTACGTATCTCGTTATTGCCTGGCACCGTGCTTGTGTGGTCGGAGAGCCGGAACCTTTTATCATCGCCGTTTTTGCGCCTTTTGGTGTGGCTTTCGGCATGGGGGTTGGCATTGAGGCCTGGCGCACGGTCTTTTCAAAAAGCAAAAAGTGCACGTACAATTGGTTGTGCAAGTTGCTTATTTTTGTGGTCGGCGGTGTCTTTCTGTTCGGCGGTTTGTTGTGCACTTGGGCCGCACTCTTTGCCGTCGGTTTGATACCGAGTTAATGATTTTTCCCTTGATTTGATAAGTGATACCTATCATTTTTTCAAATCAGGGGATTTTTTTATGTTATGCGGTAGAGTGATATTGAATATTTAAAAAAAATTTTTGTTGGACAATTGAAGTTTGTTGATATATAGTGCGTCAGAACAATCAAAAATAAGACCAAAAAAGTATAA
>JAGCTK010000230.1 GCA_017963715.1 Alphaproteobacteria bacterium
GTATTTTTGCGATTGCCATGAGTTTGATATATCTTTTGTTGTCGGGTGCCAATGTGCCGGCCGTGCGGGCATTTGTGATGACAACGGTTGTTTTTGTCGGACTGATGATGGGCCGCGAAGCCATTTCGATGCGCACTGTTGCCTTTGCGGCACTGGTTATTTTGCTTCTTGAACCGTATGCCATATTAACGGCCGGATTTGATATGTCTTTTGCGGCGGTAGTGGCGTTGGTTGCTTTTTATGAAGCGCTTCAATCCCAAAAAAAACAATCGGGCAAACGTTTTTCCGGCAACATCATATATCGATATTTTTTAGGTGTTTTGTTGACGACATTTGTGGCCACATTGGCCGTGACGCCCTATACATTGTATCATTTTTCAAGTTTTTCGCCGTATGCGATATTGAGCAATCTTTTGGCCGCACCGCTTGTGGCGTTTGTTGTGATGCCGTTGATATTTTTGAGTTTGCTCTTGTTGCCGCTCGGGTGGCATATTTGGCCACTTAAAATTGCAGGTTTCGGGTTTTCGGGGCTCAACGGGTTGGCTCGTGAAATCACAACATTTCCTTATGCCGATATGGTGTGCAGGCCGTTGCCGCTTTCGGGGCTTATTTTAGTAACGCTGGGCGGTTTATGGCTCTGTTTGTGGACCAAAAAATGGCGCTTTTTCGGGGTAATTGGGATTGCGCTCGGCTTTTTAAGTTATGCATTTGCCAGTAAACCGGATGTATTGTATTCGGCCGACGGTTTGAGTGTCGGCATTCAAAAATCAGGCAAAGAATTGGTGATTTTTTCGGCCAAAAGAAAGAAATTTTTGTTTGATGCGTGGGCAGGTGATTATCAAAATGTCGAAGTGCTGTCCAAGGCGCAAAGCAGGCCTGATATTCATGTGATATGTGATGATAAAATGTGCGTTTGGCAAGATGTATTTGCCTTTGATTTGAAAGGGCATTTAAGCCTTGAGAATGTGCTGCTTGAGCCACACAAAACAGAGGGCGGGGCCGTTTGGCTTAAGAACGGCAAAATCAAACATGTTTTCACAAGACCGCTAAAAGCCCTCAAACCGTGGGAAAAAACAGCACAATAGAAACTCGGCATTTAAAATCGTTAAATGTTGTCTTTTTTATACGAAAAATTAACAATCGTGTTTTAAGAATCGGAGGTGTGTGCTATTGATTGGGAAAGATATGCTCAAACTCCGTCATATATTCTTAAAAATAAACAGTTCATCGGGACTATTCCTTGTTCTGCTGTTGGTTTTTATTTATTTCAGCTTTTATGCGGTCAAAGGTGAGCGCGGTTTGCTTAAATATATGAGCCTCAGCAAAGAGGTGGCAACGGCGCGCAAAATCTCGGCTCAAGTGTCGCAGGAACGGCAGGAATGGGACGACAAAGTCAAACGTCTGTCATCCGAAAGTTTGGACCTTGATACCTTGGATGAGCAGGCGCGTTTGGTTTTAAATATGGTCGGGCCGAAAGAATTTGTGATTTTGGATTCTGATTTGGACGAATAGTCGCAAACATCCCAAAAAAAAGTCTTGCATTTCAAAAAAAATGTGTTATGGATAGTGAACTCGTCAAATTTTTGATGAGTTTTGGTTTAATTTTTCGTGGGAGAACAGCCATGTTCAGCACCACGAACTCAGGTAAAAGAGGTTTAAAATGGCTAAGTCTAAAAAGAAAATTTTAGGGTTAATCAAGCTTCAAATTGCCGCAGGTAAGGCAACACCTTCTCCTCCGGTCGGTCCGGCTTTGGGCCAAAAGGGCTTGAATATTATGGAATTTTGCAAAGCATTTAATGCTGCGACACAAAGTTTGGAACCGGGCATTCCGGTGCCGGTGATTATTACGGCTTATGAAGATAAAAGTTTTACGTTTATCACAAAATTGCCGCCGGTTTCCTACTATATCAAAAAAGCAGCCAATGTGAAATCTGCATCCAAAGAACCCGGAAAATCTATTGCCGGCCAGATTACGCTTGCTCAAGTCAAAGAAATTGCTCAAACGAAAATGCCTGATCTGAACTGCTCAACAGTCGAGTCGGCCATGAATATGGTCAAAGGTCAAGCCGTTTCAATGGGTATTAAGGTAGTGGAGTAGTATCATGGCAGGAAAAAGAATCGTCAACGCATACAAAAATGTCGAAAAAGATAAAGCGTATGCCTTAAAAGATGCAATTAAAATCGTCAAAGAAAATGCAACCGCAAAATTTGATGAAACAGTTGATTTGGCAATCAATTTGGGTGTTGACCCGAAGTATGCCGATCAGATGATCAGAGGCGTTTGCCCGCTTCCGCATGGAAACGGCAAAAAAATCCGCGTTGCTGTGTTTGCACAAGGCGAAAAGGCTGATGAAGCCAAAGCCGCCGGTGCGGATATCGTGGGTGCCGAAGATTTAATCGAATCGATTTTGGCAGGTAAAATTGAATTTGACCGTTGCATCGCAACCCCTGATATGATGGGTCTTGCCGGTCGTGTGGCACGTGTTTTGGGCCCGAAAGGCTTGATGCCGAACCCGAAACTCGGTACCGTGACGGCAGATGTTGCAACCGCCATTGCAAAAGCCAAGGCCGGTGAAGTGCAGTATCGTGTTGAAAAAACAGGTATTGTCCATGCCGGTGTGGCAAAGGTTTCGTTTAGTGAAGATAAAATCTATGACAATGCCAAGATGTTTATCGACACGATTATTAAAGCAAAACCGCAATCCTTGAAGGGCACATATTTGAAGAAAATTTCAATCAGCTCGACGATGGGTGTTGGTGTCAAAGTTGATTTGACGGCTTTGTAGAAACCATTGTTTTTAATGAATAAAGCGCATTTTCATTTTCATGAAAATGCGCTTTAAGCGTCAAAACCCGTTGAGAGCCTTGTCAATACGACGAAGTAAGTCATCCCACTCGGGATTTTTTGGTTTTGTGATGACATAGTTTTCAAGCCAACACAAATCTTCAAAAGACCATTCTTTGAGTTGATCTGTGCATAACAGCACGAGTCGATCATCTGCCGGAACGTTTCTCCCAGATGGCAAAACAATCCCATCTTCCTGCTTGTGAAAACAAGCAAACAAAATCAACGCAACAAGGATCGTTGCATACATGATAATGATTGGCATGGCAAAAACTTTTAAGTGACACAATAAATTTAATTCACGCTGTTAGAGTACCAGGTTTTTGACATAAAATCAACTTTTTTTTCTTTATTTTTTTAAAAAATATGCTATAGAACAAGCAATGCAAAATAAAAAAAGGAAATGCCGATGTTTCGTAAAATGTTTTTGTCACCGTTTTTTGCACCGATATTTTTCGGCGTTTTGTGGGGTGCGTTGTTGCTGGTTGTTTTGGTGTTTTTCAATGAGCAAAAATTTGAACTGACAACAGACGGGCAGTTGATTGATATTTTGACATATACGGGCTATGGCTTGATGCTGTTTGTGATGCTTTGCCTGGTTAAAGATTTTAAGGATAAAATGCTCCTTTGGAGTATTTCGGTGATGCTTGGCGTGGCCGCATTGTTGCGTGAAGCCGGTATTCAGCATCATTTGTCATCAACCGATTCAACGCCTTTTAAATCGCGCTTTTTCTTAAATCCCAACAATCCGCTTTCTGAAAAGATTATTTTTGGTGCCGTGCTGATTATGATTTTCGGCGCGCTGCTGTATTTGGCCATTAAATATACCAAACATTTGGTGACATCATTTTTTAAGTTGGATACAATCACATGGTCGATTGCGACATTTTGCGGTGTTTTGGTGTTTGCAAAATTTGCAGACCGTTTTCCGTCGCATTGGCGCCATTTGAACAATTTGGATAAATTGCCGCGTGATTTTATAGACATCTGGTCATTGCTTGAAGAAAGCAGTGAACTGTTTTTGCCTTATCTTGTCATCATTATTTTGCTGCAACATCATTTGTGCCTTAAAAAACGTTTGTTTATCAATTAAGATTGGTGGCGGCTACATATAAAGACGCCCGTTGAGGATAAGTTTTGTCGTGTACAAAATAAAACACATCCCGGGCGAAGATCCGCCAATGATGATGTTTTCGTGATATTGTTCTTTTCGGGTGCCGGTTTTGAGCCCCATGTCCGGCACATCAACCAACCATCCTTCAAGATAGACAATATCGCCCGGCAACAGCATGGAAAGGGCTTTGTTGATACGCTCGTTGGCCGGTATCGGATGATAATTGTTTTGTTCGTGTTGTTTGACATCACGCATACAATCATTGAGTTTTTGCATGTTGCGCTCGGCATCTTCAGAACTTAAAAAAGCCCCCATAAATGACCTGCGATATTTGACACCTTTGCATACGACGCGCCCGAGACGTTCTTCATGCTCGAATTTTAACTTTTGAAAAACGTCATCACGGGCCATATCTCCGATGACCAAAAAAACATCTTGAGGGACTAAATTGATATAACGCCCCTGAAATTGGCCGCGAAAAATTCGGTTAAACAATGTGCTGTAATCATCGACAATGCCGACTCTGCCCGTGATGGCATAAACCGTTTTGGTCACAAGATGATATTGATATTTTCCGCGCGAAAAAACAAAAGTTTTCGGCGGGGTGTCTTCAAAATAATCTTGCGAGGAAACCGTCAAAACAACATCTGTTTTTGTGCCGAAAAGATAAGGATATATCATGCGTTTGATATATTTTGGAAAACAAAATTGCAAAACAACGAGCGCACAAATAATTGTCCATATATGTTGCCTTAAAAACTTTTTCAAAGGTTTATTCTTTCATCATACGGGATAAACGCTCGATTCTGTTTTTGGTGGAGGGGTGCGTTGAAAAGAGCGCGCTTAAGGTTGCGCCCGAAAACGGACTGACAATAAACATGTGCGCGGTGGCATTGTTGGCATTTTTAAGAACATTGCCGCGCGCGTAATCTTCTAATTTTTGTAAGGCCGAAATCAGCCACGAAGGGTGCTCGGTCAATTCGGCGGCACCGGCATCGGCCGCATATTCACGCGTGCGCGAAATTGAAAAACGGATAATCGTTGCCGCAATCGGAAGGAGAATCGCACCAATCACAACCAAAATGCCGTTTTGTTTGCGCTGATTGTTTTGCCGGCCGCCATAACGTGCAAAATTGCCGACAAAACCGATGGCACTTGCAAAAACGGCGGCGATTGTCGAAATCAATATGTCATAATGTTTGATATGACTCATTTCGTGGGCCAAAACACCCTCCAGTTCATTTTTGTTTAAGGCATCTAACAAGCCGCTTGTGACGGCAACGGCGGCATGATTGGGATTGCGCCCCGTGGCAAATGCGTTGGGCACTTTTTCGGGCACGATATAAACTTTCGGCATCTTAACACCGGCCTTATCGGCCAACCGCTTGACAATATCATAAAGTTCGGGGTTGGCATGTTTGCCGATTTCTTGTGCGTGATAGTGCTTTAAAACCAGTGTGTCGCTGAAAAAATAACTGAAAAAATTGATACCCAAAGCCATCCAAAATGCCATGCGCTTTCCTTCTGTGCCGCCGATTAAATCACCGACCCACATAAACATCAACACCAAAAGAAGCATCAAAATAAATGTTTTCAGTTTTCCCATGATATTATCCTTTTTTTTTAATTTAAATGCACATTTGAAAAGCATTATAAGTCGTTTCAAGGTTGATTGCAATATTTGAATATATAAAAACCCCCAGCATTCAAAAGCAGGGGGATTGGAAGATGATATATTAAAAAAACTATATTTGATTTAAAGTTGTCGGTATCTTTGAGCGTATTGGTTCATTGTTATTGTCACCCTTCGTTTTTGAATTGAAAAAAAACGTCAAAGGGTCTTCTGATTTTTGTTATGCAAAGATGCAATATAAAATAGGAATTTATTTTTTATCACCCGCCCACGAGAATTTTTTGAATAAGGATAAATTTATTGTCACCCCCTCCGTGCCTCCCCCCTCAAGGGGGAGGATTCATAAGGGAGTGCCTCAAGGGGGAGGATTCATCATAGAAAGGAGGACTCGGGAGGATTTTATTTGTAACGAATTCTGAAGTTGACGGTGTCGGTGCCGGCCGCCTCGACGGCTTGCCGTGCTTCTTCAACGGTGTAAATGCGCTTACCGCTACCGGTGCTTGAGCCTGTACCACCTGTGCCGCCATTACCTCCGGCCGGTGCTCCGTATAAACTCGCTAAATTGATGTTATTGGCTGCATCTTTGGCAAAAGCACTGCATGTTGTGATGCTGTTGCAATCA
>JAGCTK010000231.1 GCA_017963715.1 Alphaproteobacteria bacterium
GAATCCCGACCGTCGGACAAAGGCCAATGGTCGGCGCTTCCTCCTCAACGGGATGAAACAAAAGCGCACAACCGCTCAACAAACCTGTTAGAGCAACAACACAAAATTTATGATACATCATCTTTTCTCCATAAAAAATTTTTTTTGATTATAACGACTTATTTTTGATTTGTAAACAGGGCAACAACCTCGCTGTGTGCAGAATAAACAAACTGGTCCACAACGGTCAGTTTTTTCAAAACATATCCGGCCTCAATCAAAATTTTGGCATCGCGCGCAAACGTATTTAGATTGCAGGATACACCTATAATTTTGCGCGGCTTGTCATCTGTTGCAAGCGCGCCCAAACATCTGACTTGTTTGATGGCACCGGCACGCGGCGGATCAAACACAATCAAGTCAAAATCTTTGAGTTCATCCGCCTCAAACGGATATAAAAAAAGATTTTTTTCTTTAATCTCGATGTTATGAATCATATGCGTCCGAACCGATTGTTCTAAACCGGCCAACAAGGCCTTGTTGATATCGGCCGCCACAACTTTGAGCCCTTGCAATTCTGCCAAAGCATATGAAAATGTGCCGATACCGCAAAACAAATCTGCGGCCAAACCTTTGGTATCACCGGCATATTCGAGCACAAGTTTAATCAGCGCATCTTCGCCCGCCTTTGAGGGTTGCAAAAAATCACCCGGCGCCACAAAAACACGCACACCCTCAATCAAAATAAAAGGTTTGGCTTTTTCGATGATGGTTTCGGTATTTGTTTGGTTGCCGATGCGGTATGAAAAACGAATGATATTCGTATTTTCGGCGACCAAATCTGCAATGAGCATCCTGTGCTCCAATGTCAAACCGAGGTCTGCCTTGAGCACGATATCCAAACCGTTTTCGGCCTCCAAAATTTCCACCTCGCCATCCTTGACGGATGTTAATGTGATTTTTTTGCCTTTTAATTTTTGGGAGATTTGAACCGCACAAAATAACCTAAGAAAATCGCGTAAAACAGGTAAAATTCGGTTAAGCGCCGGCGTCAACATCAAACAATGGTCGATATTAACAAGTTGGTGGCTGTGATTTTCGTTAAAGCCGATTTGCACGGCGTGTTTTTGATATTTAAAACCAAATGTTGCGCGGCGTCTTAAACCGTCGGATATAAAAACGGGCTCATCTAAAATCCCTTCAAGCGAACCGAGATTTTGTTCCAACACATCATAAGCGGATTTTAATTTTTGTGTGCGATATTCTTCTAAACTCAAATGTCTCAAAAGGCAACCGCCGCAAGTTTGATTGGCCTCACACCCCATTTTTTTTAATCCTCAATCATACGGTTGGCTTCAATACCGTCCAAAAGCGAAATTTCTTTTTCTTCTTCGCGGGCAAACACGGGATGCGTTTGTTCTTTTGAAGTCTGCTTTTTTTGCAGTTTTTTCAGCAAATCTTGCGTATAGAGTTCCACACGATTACGGCCGTTTTGTTTGGCCACATACATCGCATCATCGGCCATTTTAATCATCAAACCGACACTGTCCGAAATACCAGACGGCGCCACACCGATACTGACTGTCCACGATACGGGCGCCCCTTGTTCGCTGTATACCACGGCGCCGGCCACGCTTTCTTTAAGGCGCTCGGCCACCATTATCGCAATATCGGCCGTCACCTGATTTAAGAAAATCACAAATTCTTCGCCGCCATAGCGCGCCACCACATCTTCGGGACGAACCGAACGTTCTAAAATCATGGCGAGTTCCATCAAAACCTTATCACCCGTTTTGTGCCCGAATTTGTCATTGACCTGTTTGAAGTGGTCCGCATCCACCATCAAAACGGCAAAATTCTGATTTTGGCTGTGTGCCAGCGCAATTTTTTGCGTCACGGTCTTTTCAAAATACCGACGGTTATAAATCGAGGTCAAAGGATCGCGGTCGGCTTGGTTTTGAAGCAATTTTTCGCGCTGTTTGCGGTGCGTAATGTCTTGAAACGCGCAATACAAGGCCATACTTCCCTGATAATTGATGACATTGGCCGACACCATCAGCCAGAAAGGCGTTTCGCCGATGGAGGTTTTGACCAAAATTTCAAAATCTTGAATTTCCTTTGTATGTTCCAACTTTTCGAGCAACAATTTGCGATTTTCCGCATCCACAAAAAAGTCTTTGAAATGATAGCGTGAAATTTCCTGCATATTGAGTTCAAAAAGTTTTAAGGCGTTTTGATTGGCAAAAATCAGCGTATCATCCGTCAATTTTGAAATCACAATCGGAAACGGTGATGATTTGATGATATTGTCGATATTGGCCTCGAGGGCTTTCATCTTGTCATTTAATTGGTCATTGTCATATTGTTTTGTTTCCATGTGTATCATCAAATACGAGGCCGCCAGCAACATCAACAATATCAGCGTAAACACAAAAGAATAACTGATGCCCAAAAACAGATAAAGCCCCATCTGTTCCACCAAACCGAAGATGGCAAGCGCCGCACACAGATAGCCCAAATGATGCCGCAAATTCGGCTTTGAAATAAAACTCAAAAACACATAAATCAGCCCGATAAACGGCAAAATGGAATCTATAATGAGTTTAAGTTCGGCACTGTTGGCAATAAATACCGCATACAAACTAAGCAGCAAACCTCCGCTGATAAACCCGAACATCACGCTCATCGACAAACTTTTTTGCAGTAAAATTTCCGATGATGCCATCACAAACAGCAGGCTTGCCACCAATGTCATCAACAGTTTGACAACATTTAAAATTTCGGATGACACACCGTAAAACACAAACAGTCCGTATTGTTTTTCAAATGCGGCAGCCAAAAAATAAATCAAAATACCGAAAAACAGTTCATGCATGCCTTTCGATATTTTCTCGCCGACCGTATAACGCACCGTAAAAGCAAAAAATGCCAACACGGACAATCCGAATACAAATTCAGCAACCCCGTTAAAAAAACTCGAAAACAACATTTTGCACACTCGCTCAAGGTTTGAAAAACTAAGCCGATGATAACAAAAATCATTAAAATTTTTATTAAAACAAAAAAAACTGATGCAATATTTTTTTTAGTCTGTATAATGTATCTGATAATATGGTTATAACCTTTTTGGAAAAGATAATGAAACAGCATTTTCGTGAGCATTACGGACATAAATTTTATCTTAATACAACAACACTGCCGACCAAGGCAGTCAATCGCTTTTCGCCCACCATATTGCTGATTGGGTTATTATGCGGGCTTTTGTTTTTTGCCGGCGGATTGGCCTTACTGCTGATTGACCCGGTTGCCGGCACCACCGATTTGGATGCCATGGCGTTTTCGGCCGTACCGAAGCCTTATACCTTATTATCGACAACAATGTTTGCTTATGTTTTACTCATTTTGGGCGGCGGTTTGTCCTTAACCACACTCTTTTTGGATTTACGCCACAAAGTCATTTCATTTGACGGCGACAAAATATCGGTGCGTGATCATCCCTTTATCGGCAGGTCTCACAGTTTTGAAGAAAAATTGTCCGATTATGCCGGCGTGCGTTTGCGCTTAAAATTCTGCCAATACGGTCTTTTTAACAAAAACAAATTTATCATCGAACTTTATCACAAAGACCAGCACAAAATCGTCCCGCTTTATATCAGCACAAATCCCAAAAACGTCCGTCATTTGTGGCGGCAGTATGCGCTTGAATTTGCGTTGCCACCGATTCATATTTCGGACAAAGGCATGGTTTCGCACAATGTCTATGATATGGAACGTCCTTATGTCGATGTGGTCAAAAGTTGGCATTTACCGCACAACTTTTTGACCGGCAAAACGCATTCGCAAAACTTTATTGCCAAACAGCGGCAAGATAAAAAGATGATTAAAATGCCGCATTTTATCTATGATTTCTACAGCAATTTGAATGTTGCCGTGATGTTGATACTCACCGGTTTACTTGCCTATGCGCTTTACAGTTATCCCGTCATGACAACTTATTTATCCTCTACAATTGTTTGGGTATTTTATGCTTTACTGCTCGTTTTGATCGGATACGCTTATATCAATCTTGTCATGCGTGATGTGATGTTGGTGCACAATCAAAAAATCATTATCTTTCGCAAAATTTTAGGAATTTCATATCAAGACACACTTATTCCCTTTGCCAAACTCAAAGGTATTGATATTTCATACACACCGACAACCGATCGGTATGCGCTCAATTTATTAACTGATAAAAACATCGTCACGGTTTTCAACAAATTATCACCTGAAGATTTGCGTTGGATTCGTGGATTTTTGGTCAGAGAGATAAATCAATAAAACAGATTGATAATTTTCAAATTTGTTTTATATTAGGTTAAACTGTAATTTAAAAAGGAAAAAATGATGGCAAAACAGCTTCAAAAAAACAAAAAGAATACAACAAAACCGGCTGCTTCAAAAGCAAAAACAGCCAAACCGGTTGAAACACAGGTCAAAAAACGCGCCCCGATCGTTGATGATGCTGCCGTTGATGCATTTATTATGGAAGTCGATGATGATGTCAAAAACGACAACTTAAAAGCGTTTTTCCAAAAATACGGTTTGTTTATTATCGCATGTGTCATTTTGATTGTGAGTGCAACTGTCAGTTTTGAAACCATTCAGAATTGGCGCAACAATCAATTTAAGGCCAAGACGGATACTTATCTTGCCGCCACGTCTGCTGCCACCCCCGAGGAAACTTTGCATGCCCTCGAAAAAATTGCCGCCGGTCGTTTCGGTGTATACAGTGAGTTGGCACGCCTTCAAATTTCGGATATTTTATTTGATATGGGCAAAGATGAAGATGCACTCAATATGCTTGAATCTTTGGCCACGAATGATGAACTCAATCCGCGCGTGCGTAATTTGGCCGCCGTTAAACTGGCCGCTCGCAAAATCGACACGGCATCATTTGATGAAGTTTCGGCCTTATTGACCCCCGTGATTTCGGCTGACGATTCGTGGGCGCCGGTCGCCAAAGAATATTTGGCTTTGGCCGCCATCCAGGACGGACAAATTGACAAAGCCCGTGAACTTTATGGCGAATTGTTGCAAGACGGCCGCACATCCGATGAATTTCGTGCACGCATTCAAGATATGGTAACGTCGCTTTCGGATATGTCATTGAAAAGGGTTGTTCTTAAAATGTCGCGATTAAAACTTGCGTTAACGGCCTTTTGTGTGCTGAATTTGACGGCATGCTCTTTATTTTCAAGTCAAAAAACATTGCCTGCCGGTGAACGTGTTGCCGTCATCGAGCCTGCTGTTTTATCAGACAAAGCGGATGTTAAAAGTGCGGCCATCACACTTTTACCGCCGCAAGATATTTCATCCTGGCCTCAACTCAATTCGAGTGCGGCACACGTTGCCACAAATGTTGAGGTATCTGATGATTTGCATGAAATGTTCAGTGCTTCGTTTGCGCATGGTTCATCTCGGCGCAACTTTTTGCTGGCGAGACCGATTATTGACAACAATATGGTTTACACGCAAAACGTCAACGGAGCGGTATATGCCTTTGATATCAAAACCGGAAACGAGGTTTTTCGCCAAGAAATTTTATCTCAAAACAAGTATGATGCCGACAGTTCGTTAAACGGTGTCGGTTTGGCCTCGGACGGCAAAAAGATTTATGCTTTAACGGGCTTTGGCACAATTGCGGCCATAGATGCCTTAACGGGTGAAATATCTTGGCGTCAGGAAATCGGCTCACCGTGTCGCGCGGCACCGACCATCGGCGATCGTAAAGTGTTTATCATCACGATTGACAACAGATTGCTCGCGCTTAATTTAGAAGACGGTTCAGAGGTTTGGAACTATTCGATTTCGTCCGAAGATACGGTTTTGGCAGGTGGTGCTTCGGCCGCCTATGATGACAAAACGCAAACACTGGTTGTTCCCTTTTCAAACGGCGAAATTATGGTTTTCAATGCACGGCTCGGTTATCCGCTTTTTTCGCATAATTTAATCAATTTTGATGATTTGACGGCTGCAACAAACATTAACGCCGTCAAGGCTTCACCCGTTATTTCGGAACAAACCGTGATTGCCATCGGCAACAATCGGATGATGCTTGCCTTTGACATTAAAAACGGTGATATTTTATGGCGACGCGCTTTATCGGGCATTGAAACACCTTTGGTGTATCACGGCACTGTCTACCTTATCACGCAAGATGAGCGTTTAATAGCGCTTGACTTAAAAGACGGGTCAACTTTGTGGCAGGTTTCGCCTTTGTCCGACCTTAAGGCAAGTGAGCGCGCCAAACACACGATGTATGGTCCGATTATGGTATCCAATCGCTTGATAGTGACCGATGCCGAAGGTGTGATTTATGCTTTCAACCCTAAAAACGGCGCATTGGATCACAGAATTAAAACAAAGCAGGGTATGCCTTTTGCGCCGATTGCCGCGCTCAAGACATTGGTTGTGCCGACCAACAATGCGGACCTCATTTTTTATCGATAGAGGCAAAAGATGGTCTTAAAAGTTGCAATTATCGGGCGGGCAAATGTCGGAAAATCAACATTATTCAATCGTCTCGCAGGGCGAAAAATAGCGCTTGTGCATGACGAGCCGGGCGTGACGCGCGACAGGCGCGAGGCCGATGCCGATTTTAGAGGTTTGCCGCTTCGTTTGATTGATACGGCGGGGTTTGAACAAGGCACGCAAGACAGTTTAGCCACGCGTATGTTTACCCAAACAAAAGCCGCCATTGACGAGGCGGATGTTTGCCTTTTTGTAATTGATGCGCGCGCCGGTTTACACCCGTATGACGAGGTTTTTGCCACCCTGATGCGCCAAAGTGCCAAACCCGTGATTTTGATTGCCAACAAATGTGAGGGCAAAACTCAGGAAGACAGCATTTTTGAGGCATATAAACTCGGCCTTGGCGAGCCGATTCCTTTTTCGGCCGAACACGGCTTGGGTTTGGAAGATTTATACACACTGCTCAAGGCCTATTTGCCGGATGAAAAACCGGACTTTGAAGAATCATCCGCGCAAGAAACTGCTCAAAATCGTCCGATTAATTTGGCCATCATCGGGCGGCCGAATGTTGGAAAATCAACCCTTGTTAATGCCTTAATCGGCCAAAACAGAATGTTGACCGGGCCGGAGGCAGGCATCACGCGCGATGCCATCAAACTCTCTTGGCATTATAAAGACCAACAAATCAATTTGGTTGACACGGCCGGCTTGCGTCGTCACAGCAAAATTACCGACGGCGTTGAAAAAATGTCTGCGGCTGCCACAAAGCATGCCATCGGCATGGCCGAAGTTGTGGTTTTGGTCTTGGATGCAGATGCCGTATTAGACAAGCAGGATTTAACCATTGCACGTCAGGTGGTTGACGAAGGGCGCGCGCTTGTTATTGCCGTCAACAAATGGGATATTGCCAAGCGCATGCAGACCATCCAAACGCTCAATGACAAACTGCAGACCTCATTAACTCAAATTGCAGGTGTCGAAACGGTGACGATTTCGGCTCTTAAAAAAGAGGGGCTTGACAGTTTGATGCATGCGGTTTTGCGCACATACAAACGCTGGAACACGCGTATTCCGACGGCACCGCTTAATCAGTGGTTTGCCGATGTTTTGGCACAAAATCCGTTGCCGCTCGGCAAAAACAAACGCCGTATCAAACTTAAATATATCACGCAGGCCAAAACGCGTCCGCCGGCATTTTTTATTTTTTCGAGCAATCCCGAAGGTTTGCCCGAATCATATTTGAGATATTTAACAAATAGCCTGCGCGACACGTTTGACCTCAAAGGTGTGCCGGTGCGCATCACACTGCGCAAATCGGACAACCCATATAAAGATCGCGCTTAAAGTTTAGTGATATCTGATTGTCACACGATTGACATCTTTGGCATCTTGCAAGGCTTCTTCTAACGTATAAATGCGTCTGTTTTGACGATAAACTTTTGTGTGCGTAGCAATAGAAGGGTGGTCGGGCGTACCGGCAGGGGCATATGCGTCTTTAGTATATGAACTTTGAACATTGTCGTCACATACAGCGACATCACCTCGGCAAGTTACCTTTAAGTCACGCGGATAAACATTACCTCTGTCCCAAAAGGCCGCGGCTGAAAATTGTGTTGTATCAGAAACACTCAGTTCTGAAAGTGATGTTGTTGCCAAAGCATGAGCGCCGACATAAGTCATGCTATCCGGAAGATCTATACTTGTCAAACCCGAATATTGAAACGCCACCCAACCCATTGTTTGCAAATGGTCGGGTAAGTCAATAGATGTTAATTTTGGTGTGAGAGCAAAGGCGCCGATACCAAGTGACGTTACAGAATCAGGGATACTCACATTTTGTACATTAGTCCTCCTAAACGCACCATCACCGATATTGGTAATACCGTTACCTATATTAATGTTTTGAAGTTGTGAGGCATATGCCGACCAAGGGGTTGGTTGAAATATGTTTCCTTCACTTACATATGATTCCATTTGTCCTGTGCCTGAAATCGTCAACGTCTTAGTTGATGCGTCATATGACCATTCGCATGTACTATCTGTACCGGCTTTGGCGCATGAACCCGATGTCGGTGTGGCCTCTTGCGCATATGTGCGACAGGCTAAAACTGCCAACACC
>JAGCTK010000232.1 GCA_017963715.1 Alphaproteobacteria bacterium
CAAATTTTCACCGCTGACAACAGGCTTTCTTTGTATGACAAGTTGGCCGCCTTCGGCACTGTTAATCACACGGGACGAATTGCTGAGTTTGCCACGTTTGGCATCAGCGGCCGTTGTCCGACTATCAACCAAATGGAAAGACATTTTGGCCGTTTTACCCAAAAGCGCCTTGACTTCTTCCGGATTTTGAATGCCCGGCAACTGAACAACGATTCTGTCTTCGCCCTGGCTTTGAATGACGGGCTCTTTGGTGCCCAGTTCATCAATACGGCGACGGACAATTTCAATCGATTGGTCGACCACTCTGTGCTTTAACATATTTAAAGCGGCTTCCGTGTATTTGAGTTCAATCATGCCGTTTTCACCGACCGAAACATCAAGGCCGTCTTCCAATTTTTTGAAATAACCGATTGCCTGTGTGCGAGATCCGCTGTTCTCGATTTTGACTTTGACACTGTCGTTGCCGGCCGATAAATTTTGATAACGGATGCGGTGTTCACGCAAACTTTGACGCACGGCATCTTCCAACAGACCCATACGTTCGCGAATCACTTCGTCCATCTCGACTTCAAGCAGCAAGTTGGATCCGCCCTGCAAATCAAGGCCTAAACTGACCGGTTGCCACCATGACGGCAACTTGACGGATTTGGGCATCACGTTCGGTAATGCCAAAAAGATACCGACCGCGCAAATACCCAAAATGATAAGCACGCGCTGTTTTGACAACTTATACATGTTTTTTTCCTTTTGATTGTGATTTTTGATTGATTGATTGTGGTTTAATCACCTCACGCAATGTGAAGCGATGGGCTTTGACTTCGACACCTTTGGCAATTTCAAGTGTCAAATCATTGCCGTCGATTTGTGTCACGGTGGCATAAATGCCGCCCGCCGTGATGACTTGATCACCTTTTTGAAGGGCTAAAAGCTCGGCCTCGTGTTGTTTGAATTTTTTTTGTTGAGGACGAATAAGCAAAAGATAAAAAACCAAAAATATCAGCAATATCTGCAATACATTGGCCATCAAAGATGAACCTGCCGTCGTCGGCACGCCACTTTGTGCAAAAGCCTGCGAAATAAACATCTGTTTCTCCAAAAATTAAACTGCGCCTACTATACAACAAAAAGTTAGGCTGACAATAGATAAAATGCAAGTATTAAACAGTTTTTTTTAAATATGTTACTGTTCGATATGAACTTTTTCAACTTCGAGATAGGTAAGGCCGTCTTTGTCTTTGACGTTGACATCGGCACCGGCTTTCATCAGCAGACTGACAAAATCATCATTGCCGCTGGCATAGGCATAGAACAAAGCCGTCCGTCCGTCTTTGTCTCTTTGGTTGATGTCGGCACCGGCATCGAGCAACAATTCGACAATATCAACGTTCCACATATTTGTGACCGCATTCATTAAGGGCGTACCTAAAACGCTTTCTTTATTGATATCTGCACCATGTTCAATCAAAATCTTTGTGATTTCAAGCATGCGTTCCATTTCATGAAAAACATTTTTTTCGAGTTGTTCGCGCACATTTTCATCTTGCATTTTAAGGCCCAACGTCTTCATCATCATGATTTGAAGTTGCAATTCATTGGCCTTGGATGTGGCTACATTCAAAGGTAAAATGCCCGTTGAAGACGGTGTGTTGACATCAGCACCGTATTCAATGACCTTGCGGATCGTCTCTAAATTGGGATTGCGGCTTAACAGATAATACAAAGCGGTATTGCCGCTGAAATCTTTTTGGTTGAAATCAAAATGTTCATCATGCAAACGCTCGACGTCTTCTGGTGTCCATACGGCGGCCTGTTCTTCCAAATTTTTGATGGGTGCGGGCGCTTGTAAATCAACGCTGACGGTTTCCGAACTGTAGGCTGTGTCATCATCTTGAGCAAAACTTTGCCCGGCCAAACATAACACAACAAAAAACATCAAAAAATAATGCATGACAAATCTCCATAAAATAAGGCTCATATAACAACAGCATAATAAAATATTTTTTTTTTGCAAGTATTGTTTTGCGATTTTGCTTATATTATCACTTTTTTGCTGGAAAAATAAAAAATGATGTGTTACAACAACACAAAGTTTAATTTTATGTGAGGAAAAAACATGTACAGAAAAAAATTGATCGCCGGCAACTGGAAAATGAATGGTTTGCTCTCGGAAGGGCATAAATTGGCTGTTGATGTGATGCATGCCGTTAATGAAGCAAAGCCGAAAGCCGATGTGTTGATTTGTCCGCCGTTTACGCTTTTAAGCAGTGTGTGCAAAAGTTCGCGCCGTTCAAGTGTGATGGTCGGTGCACAAGATTGCAGCAAATTTGATGCAGGCGCACACACGGGGGATATCAGTCCGGTTATGCTCAAAGATGTCGGTTGTAAATATGTGATTTTAGGCCATTCCGAACGTCGTATCGACGACAAAGAAAGCAACACAACCGTCAGAGCCAAGGCGACTGCGGCTTTACATGCAGGATTGAAGGTGATTATTTGTGTCGGCGAAACGCTCAAAGAGCGTGAAGCGGGCAGAGCATTGGATGTTGTTGAAAAACAAGTTAAAACCTCACTGCCGAGCCAAACGACTGCGGCCAATACCGTCATTGCTTATGAGCCGGTTTGGGCAATCGGTACCGGTAAAACAGCAACACCGGAAGATGCCGAAGAAGTGCATGCGCATATTCGAAAAGTTCTTGTTCAAAAATACGGTAAAAGGCTTGC
>JAGCTK010000233.1 GCA_017963715.1 Alphaproteobacteria bacterium
CACCAATAAAAAAAACACCCTTTCGGGTGTTTTTTTGTGCTTATAGGTTCATCAAATACACAAAACCATATAAAGTATCATATATTTCAAAAAAGTTATACACAACCATTGATTATTTTTTTAATATAAAATTCAACATATTAGATGTGTTTATATATAATCTTTTAGGTGTTTTATAAAAATACAAACAATTAAAAATTGTATATTTTAACATATATGATAAAAAGATAATGTTATATGAAACATATAAAAAGGATAAAGATATGATCAAACTCAAAAATAAAGTTATTTCAATATATAATCGCAAGACCAGTATGCGTTTGGCCGATGAAGAATGGATGGCACTCGATGCTATTTGTAAGCGTGAACACATTAAGCGCAAGCAGTTGCTTGAAATGATTGAGGATAATAAGGATAAAGACTGCGGTTTAACGTGTTTTGTACGGCTTTTTACCATCACATATATGCATAAACTGGCCGCAATGGCCGGCTTTCAACAAGCGCCTTATTCGGAGCACGAAGATATTTATCAAACCTTGAAGATGATTTCTTAAGATAAAAAAATAACCCCCGTCAAAGCGGGGGCGGGAAGTCTTGTTAAATAAAATATTATTCTGCTTCATAGCCGATGGCTTGTGAAACCAAAACACGTTGGTCGGCGGGCAGGTTGAGTGCTTTGGCAACTTCGGTATTGTCAAAATATCCGCGCACCACACAACCAAGTTCGTTTGTTGCGGCATAAAGTTCCACATTTTGATAGGCCGAGCCCGCATGCATGGCCGCCCAGTCTTTTTCATCCGTTGAGCCGGTATAAATCAGCACAACCGGCACATTTTCCATATATGGCTGTGTCTGAAATGTTTTAAGCAAACTTTGATTTGAAATCATTTCTAAACTGTTTTGTGCGGCATTATACAAAAAGACGCCCTGATCATCGGTAACATAAATCGAAAGATCTTGTTTATTCATGGCCGTCGGGATGGTGCGTCTGCCGTCTTCACGATTAACACCGTAAGCCACCCACAAAATATTGCTCAACATCTGCCTTGAAATCGGCCTTGGCAAATATTGTCTGACGGCATGGCGTGCTTGCAAGGCCTGATAGAGCGTCGCATCTTCATCAATTTGAGGAGCGGGGAGTTCAATCGTTTCGGCCGAAGCCATAGAACTCATCAAACCGAATGCGGCTGATAAAAATATCATCTTTTTCATCATTTTTTCCTTATTAAAATTAAATCTGTTTTTAAATATAGTCATTTTTTCGAAAAAAAACTAAATATTTCTTTGAAATATAAACAATGATAAAAAAACGCCTTATCACAAGGCGCTTTTGTATTAGGACGTCATATAGAGAAATTAGATTTATTTGTGATGCGGTTTGCCTCCATGATGTGAAGCCGGGGCAATTTTTGGGCTGCTGTGATGATGTACAGGCGCAAATTTTGGCTTGCTGTGATGGTGTGGCTTAAATCCGTCAAACAATAACGCGCCGACAACCGCCGTTGTCACACCGGCCAAAATCGCCGAGCCGGTTGAATAGTTGTCGTAATAATAACTGTTTGTTTGGACAGGCGATTCGCGCACAACTGTGACACCAGGCGAAGTAGTTACAACGTGATTAATCACAGCCGGTGAGGTGACAGTGTTTGTTGACATTTGGCTTTTAACAACGCCGTTATCATCAATCACAACAATTGTTTCGGCCATTGTGTTGGTGGCATAAAGCATCAAAGCGAATGTACAAATAAGTTTTTTCATTTTTCATATCCTTTGTAAAATTTGTTTCAACACTAATAAAACGGAGGATATGTTAAAAAGGTTCATTATTTAAAATGTTTTCTAAATAAATTGTAGAGTATAAGTATAATAAGTATCATAATCTAATCATTTTTAAATATTCTTTGTATACATAATATACATTATGCGACAAAATATATTATATGAAAAATAGCGTATGGCTCGCCTTTTGCCGTTGAAATAAGATTTATCTTTTATGAAAACTTAGAGATCGGATGACTTCAGCAATGCTAAAAATTCTTCTTCATCCAAGATTTTAACACCGAGTTCTTCGGCTTTTTGTGCTTTAGAGCCTGCATCAGCGCCTCTGACAACAAAATCCGTATGTGATGATACCGAGCCCGCTACTTTTGCCCCTAATGCATTGGCTTTGGCTTTGGCTTCGGCGCGTGTCAGCGTTTGAAGTGTTCCCGTAAAGACAATTGTTTTATCTAAAATGGCAGATGATACATGTTTCTCGCCCACAAAGTCTTCGATGGTCACATAACGTCTCAAATTTTGAATAACCGTGATATTGTGCGGCTCATCAAAAAATGCTACAATATCTTTGGCCATGGCCTCACCTATGCCGTCAATGGTTAATAATTTGTCGGTATCTTTGACTCGCATCGCATTAAAAAATGCATCAAACGAGCCGTAATTTTTGGCAATCAGCAAAGCAGTTGCCGCGCCAACCTGGCGAATGCCCAAAGCATAAATAAAGCGCTCGGCCGAAATATGCCGTTTGTCTTTGATGGCTTGAAACAGGTTTTGTGCCGATTTGGCACCCCACCCCGCTCTTTGCTCTAAGTGCAAACCGGCCGCATTTGAAAACAAATCATCACCGTCGTTGCGGCTTTCAAGGGTAAAAATATCATCAGGTGCGTGCAAAATACCTTCATGATAAAAATCTTCGATGATTTTGGCGCCCAAACCTTCAATATTAAATGCTTCGCGTGAAACAAAATGTTTTAAGCGCTCAATTGCCTGTGCCGGACATGTTAAGCCGCCCGTACAACGTCTGACAGCCTCATCTTGTTCGCGGATGGCATGTGCGCCGCATTCGGGACAAACGGTA
>JAGCTK010000234.1 GCA_017963715.1 Alphaproteobacteria bacterium
TCAAAATTTACGGCATGGCCGCCACCATTTTGGGCGGTTTGTACGGCGGCGTGTTCTTAAAAAAAATCGGTCTGTATCGCGGGCTTTATATCTGCTGTTTTTTGCAAGGTATCACAACGGCCTTTTATGCCGTACAGGCATATGTCGGACACAGTGTGACTTTGCTCACGCTGACCATCTCGCTTGAAAACTTTTCATCCGGCATGGCAACGGCCGCTTTGGTTGCCTATATGTCATCGCTGTGCCATATTGCCTACACGGCCACACAATACGCCCTGTTGTCGTCTTTGATGTCACTTGCGAGAGATTTTTTTGCCGCCACATCCGGTTGGCTTTTAGAGCAAACATCATGGCCGATATTTTTTATCATTGCCGGTCTGATGAGTTTGCCCGCCGCCCTAATTGTTAAAAAACTGGATACGTTGCCTGCAAAAAACACTTGATTTTAACATCAAAATTTTATAATCTGCCGATAGAATTTTTTTATGAAAAGGAGAATTGATAATATGAAAAAAACCGTTGGATTAATCAGTATTTTATGTGTTGCTTCGTGCGCACAAAACACCGCATATCAGGCAGCGCCGCAACCGGCCTATCAATTTGAGCCTGTCTATTACGAATACGATATGCCCCCTTGCGATTGCGTTGCACAACAGCCGCGCCAAGTTCAGCATCCGCGTGTGATGGCCGAAAAAGTTGTTCCTTCCGAAAAAAAGTGCTGTGATCAACATCAATACATCAAAGGTGCTTGCGGCATTACCGATACTTTTGCCCTTCAAAACGAGCAATATTATGCAGCCCCTGCCGAAATCATCACATATGTTCCGGCACAACCCGAGGCTTATACTTTGGCCGCCAACCGCATTTTCAATGATTTTATTAAAGAAACTTATGGCATTTATGCCAAAGATCATGATATCAAGGTCTTTATCGATAAGGGCGAAGCCAAAGACAAAGATTTGCCCAAAGGCATCAATGAAGGCGTTGATGCTTTCACAAAACATTTGGTCAATTCAAGCACATTCAAAGTTGCCGATGCCAAAGATGAGGCTGATTATGTCATCACGACATCTGCCGATTGGTTTGACACATATTCGAAAGACGTGCCGGCCATCAAATACACAATGCAAATGGCAGACAAGTCGGGCAATATTGTCGGCACTTGGTCACAAATTGTCAGACGTGCTGACAACAAAAGTTGGTTATAAGCATGATATATCGCCTTTGCCTGATATTGATACTCGCCGTTTGGCCGATGTCGCATCTTGCGGCGCAAGAGGCAGAGAGCATTGCCATTGAGGCCAACACCTGCGAAAAAGCACTTGACGGTGAAAGTCCGTCAAGTGTTCGTATCAGAGCGGTGGACAAGGCCGTTTTTTTAGGTTTAAAAAGCCTCAAAGAATTAGACGCCGACAGAATGCGCTTAAACGATTTTGAGTTTAATGCCATGATTTATCGTCTGGTTGATGACTATGTCGAAGATTTAACCTCTAAAGTCACAAAATCATCCGACGGCAAAGTATGCGTCGAAATTTCAGGTTACATCAACCCCAACAATATTGCTTTGGTCCAAAGTGAGTTTCAAACATCATCATCAAGTGATGATGAAAGTGTCAGACAAATTGCGGGTGAGGTCAACAAAGCGCTCACCTTAAAGCCGCAAAACCCTCAAAATTTAGCACTGGTTTACATCAAAGATTTGCAATATGACAACGGTGCGGTTTCTCAAAAATATGCGCAGTTCTTAAAAGACAAGATGAAAGACAATCCGTATTATTATTTGACGGACGAAGAAGATTTGGCCGATTATGTCATCACGCCCAAATTCCTAAAAGGCAAAGTTGATGCATTAGACGCCACACACAAAAGGCTGCAAATGGTGGTTGTGTTAGATGTCGATGGTTTACAAGACAGCACGCAAAGCATTTCACAAAACAGATTTTTGCTCTTTTCATCCGATGAAGACGAGCAAGACATCGCCAAACGCCTGCTCAAAAAATTGTTGGAAGCCTCCGCCCAAGACGCTGTCCGTCAGATTGAGCGCAAAGAACAACAAAAATTAGAGCAGAACGCCCTCGGCCGCCAAGAATAAACCGCTTTTATATTCTCTCGTCATCCTTTTTTTGATCGTCATCCTTTTTTGATCGTCATCCTGAATAACTGTCA
>JAGCTK010000235.1 GCA_017963715.1 Alphaproteobacteria bacterium
AATCCGCAGGGTAAATTCAAAAACGGCTTTGTCAAACTGCTCATCCTTTCAATTTTCAAGCCTTCAAAATTGCGTGCCGAGGTCAAAGCCGAAATAGAGGCACAAATCCTAAAGGCTCAGCAAATGGGCGTTAAACTTTCGCACATTGACAGTCACCGGCATGTACACATGATACCGCTTATTTTCAAAGTGATGCTTGAACTCAAAGAAAAATATGACATCCCTCGCATCCGCGTTATCAATGAATGTGCCTTTTTAACCATCAAAACAAACTCCTCAAAATCATACCTTTTTGACGGCGGACTGATAAAATACTGGCTGCTCAGGTTTTTTGCGGTCCTCAACGGATATATCTCCAAAACATATTTTTACACCATGCTTTATACGTGCAAACTTTCAAAAGACCATTTTCAAAAAGTTTTGGTGCCAAAAGGCTATGATGATGTTGAAATTATGATTCACCCGTCCGTCACCGATATTGATAAAGAGCATCAGCAAGATATTTTTGACCCCAATGTTCTTTCTCCATGGCGGGATATCGAGCGTGAAACGCTGCTTGACAAGTCGCTTTTAGGCAATTTTACATTTGATGCCGACTATCCTTATCTTTACCGGCTTTATTTCAAGGTTGAAGATTGCTGGTTTCGACTTATTCCCGAAAAAATAAGATTTTTGCTTGTCGGCGGCTTTAACACCGTTTTTGCATACGGCGTTTTTGCCCTGTTGCTTCAAGGTTTCGGCCTGCCTTATCTTTGGGCGCTTATTATCCAATATTTTATCACGGTCAATGTGTCGATTGCCACCATGCGCTATTATGTTTTCCAAAGCAAGGGCGACATCATCAAAGAGTTTGTTAAAGCGTGGGGCGTTTATCTGATGGTCTTCGGTCTCAATTCCGTCGGCCTGTCGTTTTTGGTTGAAATATGCAAAATCGCACCCCTGTGGGCACAGGCAATTTATCTGATATTTTCGACGATTGTCACATATATTTTGCATAAATATTTTTCTTTTTATAAAAAAATTAAACAAAAATAAAGAGTTGCATGCTTTAATCTTTATCATAAAAGATAAAGGAAGTACACCATTATGCAACCGATTGTTCCGATTGTCGGCATTTCAAAAATCAGTGCCTCTTATGACGCTGTCATGCTCGGATTCGACGGTGTCCTGACAAAAGGTGACGGTTTAATTGCAGAAGCATTGGAAGCCTTAAAAAAGTTGCATCTTGCCGGCAAAGAAATCGTGTTGTTATCCAATACACCCCTTAGGATTTCAAGCCTTGCCGATATATTGCGATCAGGTGGTGTTGATTTGAGCATTTTTAAAGCCATTATCACATCAGGCGAAGTGATGCATTATTATCTCAAAAACAAGACCATCGGCCATGGTCGTTATTTTAACATCGGCGGCGGTTATGATGACAAGATTTTTGAAAATCTTCCCTACCAAAAAGTCAGCGATATGAACGAGGCTGATTTTATCTTTATTGCAAATACTGCCGATAATAAACCCTCTGTTGATGATTATATGCCTGATTTGCAGGCGGGATTGGCCTTAAATTTGCCCTTATTGTGTGTCGGAACGGATGTTGCAAGACACAAAAACGGCGAAGTCTGCTTAGCCTCCGGCGCTGTTGCCGAACAATATGCAACCATCGGCGGCAAAATCGTAACCGTCGGTAAACCCGATCCGAAAATTGTGCGCTATGCCGGCGAAGCCTTTTCTCAAAATGTCAAAAAGATTTTATTTATCGGCGATAGTTTAACTTGCGATATGAAATCGGCCGCCACCGTTAAAGCCGATATGTTGCTTATCAGCAAAGGCATTCATATGTGTGCATTGGGCGAAGGTTATATCCCCGATGTCCAAAAAACACGCATGCTGGCCCTCAATTATGATGTTTACCCCAATTTTGTGATTTCCGGTCTTCGCTATTAACAACATGAGGTGTCATAATATGAAACGCTACATCATCTTGGTTTTAAGTATCCTTTTTATCTTAAAAATTACAACGACACGCATTTTAGATTTGCATTTGCATCGTGTCTGCCCTTTGACACCGACCAGCGAGAGTATATCCTCAAACGAAGCCGAAATCTTTTTGGCCAAATGGCAAAAATATCAGGCGCGCGGTTATGCCAAAAAAATACCCGAAGATTTTTCCTATGATGATGTCAGCACCGTGCAAAGATTACCTTGGCTGGTAAAACAATGGTTTGAACAAGAATGTATCAATCCGCAGCGTTTTTACTATGTCGAACAAAGATTGCGCACCATCTTAAAAGCCTTGCAACTCAAAAAACACAATGACCATGTGATTATGATTTTATCCGAGCAAATGGCTACCAAAACCGATGAGCAGGATAAACAATGGTATAAGCAAATGATTGAGGATCAAAGAAAAATGTCAAAAATCGAAAGCATCACGGACGAAGAATTTGCTTTTATCGCCAAACAAGAAAATCGTGTCAGACAACTTTTGGAATAATCCTCTTCAACATCACGCCTGATGACGAAAATTTGCCTTTGAAAAGGTCTGTGTTAATAAAATTATAATAAATCTTTTATAATATCATGCCATACCTATGCACAAATAAACAGGAATACCAATGGCGGATATAAAATTGAAAAATATTTTAAATACAATCATCAATGATGACAGCATCAAAGTGATGAACAAGATGGAAGAAAAATCCGTCGATGTCATTTTTGCCGATCCGCCGTATAATATGCAATTGAACGAAAAATTATCCCGCCCCGACAACAGTAAAGTTGACGGCGTATTTGAAGAATGGGATAATTTTGAAAGTTTTAAGGCTTATGATGATTATACATATGCGTGGATGAGCGCGGCACGACGTGTTTTAAAAGATGATGGCACCTTGTGGGTAATCGGTTCATACCACAACATTTTCAGAGTGGGCGCCATCTTGCAAAATTTAGGCTTTTGGATTTTAAATGACGTTATTTGGAACAAATCAAACCCGATGCCCAATTTCAAAGGCACACGTTTTACCAATGCACATGAAACATTGATTTGGGCATCGAAAACGCCAAAATCAAAATACACATTTAATTATGAAGCGATGAAGGCCCTCAATGAAGATTTGCAAATGCGCTCGACATGGGATATTCCGATTTGCACGGGAAGCGAACGCCTCAAGCAGGATGACGGGCATAAATTACATCCCACACAAAAACCCGAAGCCTTGTTGTATCGCATTATTATGGCTTCTACCAAAATCGGTGATGTGATTTTGGATCCGTTTTTCGGCACGGGGACAACGGGTGCCGTTGCCAAACGTTTGGGCCGCTCATTTATCGGTATTGAAAAAGATGCCTCGTATGTCAAAGGGGCACAAAAGCGCATTGATGCCATTGAAACAGGCGATACGGCCGATTTAGCCTATTCCGCCAAAAAGAAATTGGCACGTATTCCGTTTGGCTCGGTGGTGGAACAGGGCTTTCTCAAACCCGGCACCACATTATATGATTCGACGCGCTCTCATCAGGTCAAAGTGCGCGCCGATGGCACTGTCAAAAACGACATAACGGTCGGTTCTATACATCAATTGGGTGCCATGGCACAAAAAACCGCGGCCTGCAACGGCTGGACTTATTGGTATTATGAAGATGATAATCAAAATCTCGTTTCGATTGATTTCATCCGAGACCAAATACGCAAAAATACGGAAAGGGCCATGTAATTTATGCACCAATTTATGCGGCAAGATAAAAAACATAATACAAAATCCAAACAAAATACGGATACGCCGCACTATGCCGCGATTGATCTCGGCACAAATTCCTGTCGATTGGTGATTGCAACCCCCACCCCCACATCGTTTCACGTGGTCGAAACTTTTTCAAAAATCACACGCTTGGGCGAAGGGATCATCAAAGACAATCGCTTGTCCAAAGTTGCCATGCGCCGCACGGCCAACACACTCAAAATTTGCAAAAGCGTGATGAGCGAGTATGCCCCCATTGTCTGTTCGCGTTTTGTCGCCACGGCCGCGTGCCGGCGTGCCAAAAACATTGATGAATTTTTAAGCCTCGTCCAAAAAGAAGCCGGCATTAATCTGGAAATTATCTCAGCCAAAGAAGAAGCAAGGCTTGCCGTGGTCGGTTGCGTTCCCCTTCTCAACCGCAACATCAAACGTGCGTTGATTTTTGACATCGGCGGCGGTTCAACCGAAATTTCACTCGCACGCGTCACCGAAAACGGCAAAATATTTATTGCGGGTTATGTCTCACTGCCTTACGGTGTGGTCACCATCTCCGAAGCCTTTCCGAAGCAGGAAATGACCAATTTGGCCTATAATACCATTATGGAACGCACGCACGATATTTTGGCCGAATTTGATGAAAAACACCACATTTTCGAGGCTATTCAAAACCAGGAAATACAAGTGATAGGCACGTCAGGAACCGTGACGGTTTTAGGTGCGGTGCATTTGGGACTGGCCAGATATAACCGTTCGGCTGTCGACGGGTTGTCGATTTCAAAAACAGACCTTGAAAGTGTCATCAACAAAATCAAAACAATGGGAGATGTCGGTCGGCGCAAACACCGTTGTATCGGCCCCTTAAAAGCAGATTTAACAATTTCGGGATGTGCCATCATTGAAGCCTTGATGACCACATTTCCGATATCTGAGGTGACCATTGCCGACCGAGGTATCAGAGAAGGTATCTTGCTTGATTTGATTCACAGTAACAAATATCAAGACAAACGCCCGAAACGGCGTTTTAAGAAATACCCGTATTTTAAGAGAAAAAGAAATGCTCAAAAATAGATTGGCTTGTATCGATTTGGGTTCC
>JAGCTK010000236.1 GCA_017963715.1 Alphaproteobacteria bacterium
GAGAGAAGATGTCGTTGATGCTCTTGTTGATTAAATCATACTGGCTCATCTTTTTGTATTTGCGCAGGTTTTCTCTGATTCGGTCATAGTTGACGACCGTATCGTTGATGGAATAACCGGCCAATGTCAAAATAGCCGCGACCGTTGTCAAACTGATGTCAAAATCAAACAATGACAAACAGCCGACCGTGATGATGATATCATGAAACAGTCCGAGCAATGCGCCAAGGGCAAACTGCCATTCAAAACGAAACCAAACATACGCACAAATGGCAAAAATCGCGATAATCGATGAAATCACACCCGCGCGCTTGAGTTCGTCACCCACTTGCGGACCAACCGATTCAACACGGCGATATTCATACGCATCACCCAAAATCTCTTTGATTTTGACAATCGCAATACGTTGACTTTCTTCATTGGCGTTGTCGGCCTGTGCACGAATGGAAAGTTCGTTGCCCTGGTCGCCGACGCTTTGCAAGGTCAACTCATCCAAATCCAAAACGGAGAGTTTTTGACGGATATCTTCCACGTTGATTTTTTGCGTGCTTTTGACTTCCATCAAAACACCGCCCGAAAAATCAATACCATAGTTGAAACCCTTAAAAAATATCAGATAAAACGATGCCAATATGAGCAAAATCGACATTGTATATGTGTATTTGCGCGGCTTCAAGAAGTCGATATTCGTATCTTTTGTCACCCAATTAAATATTTTCATAGCCATATTTCCTTTTATTTCTTATTGAATAGGGAGTTTTGTCGGTTTGAAGCGGTTGAGCCAATAGGTAATAATCAGTCTGGTTACCGTCACCGCCGTAAACATTGAGGTTGCAATACCAATTGATAATGTCACGGCAAAGCCTCGAACCGGCCCGCTGCCAAACCAAAACAGAACAGCCGCTGCAACGAGTGTTGTTAAGTTGGAGTCGACAATCGTGGCCCAAGCCTCCGTAAAGCCGGCATCTGCCGCATCTCTCGGCGTGCGACCGGTTTTGACCTCTTCACGCATACGTTCAAAAATCAAAACGTTGGCGTCAACAGCCATACCGATGGTCAGGATAATACCAGCAATACCCGGCAATGTGAGCGTTGTGCCGATAAAACTCATGGCACCCAACATCAAAACAAGGTTTGTCATCACCGTAATGGCCGTAAACAAACCGAATAAGCCGTAAGCCGCAATCATAAAGACCACAACGGCAATCAACCCGACGATTGAGGCAAACACGCCGTCTTTAATCGAGTCTGCGCCGAGTCCCGCGCCGACGGTACGTTCTTCCAAAACTTCCAAAGGTGCCGGTAACGCGCCCGAACGCAAAAGCATGGCCAAATTGTTGGCTTCTTCGGCGCTGAAGTTGCCCGTAATCACACCGCTGCCACCCATGATGGCCGCTTGAATGGTTGGGGCAGAAATCACTTCATTATCCAAAACAATCGCCAATCTTTCGCCGATGTTGTTTTTGGTAACCTCACCGAATTTGCGTCCGCCCATGGTGTTAAACTTGAAAGTTACAACCGCACCGCCGTCTTGGAAAGACACACCGGCATC
>JAGCTK010000237.1 GCA_017963715.1 Alphaproteobacteria bacterium
AAGTCAATCGATAAAATGAATACTTTAAGAGAGTTATCAGACAATGCTAATCAGGATTATTATGACAATCTGCAAAAGAAAGGGTATAACTCTTATTATAACAGTCTTGAAGATATGATGTTTAATGTTGCGGATAAGGATAAAGAGGGTGCTAAAAAAGTAGCAACCCACATTTTAAAAACAGTGAAAGCACCTAAAAATAAAGATGGAACGGAAGCATATTTGAATTTACTTAAAAACGCGGCAATACAAAATCCTGATTGCGCGGAGTTGGCATTGAATAAAATCAATCAAACGTTTTCACAATTTTCATCTTCAGAAAAAATCCAAAAGAAAGCATTGTCTGTTATCAATGAACTATCATCATACAGCATTTTTCGAGATGATGAATTTGTTTCGAAAAAGATGAGCGGTTTGAATAAAAAATTTCAGAATCGTATTGATGCGCAAGACCTTTTGCATAAAAGAGGGCAAAAAAACGAGTGGGAAGATGATGAATTTAATTTTAATCAACAAATGGAATTTTCAAAAAGTAAAAAACGGGAAATCGACCCAAAAATTGTTGAAAAATATAAAGGAGATTATGGGTTTGAATTGTAACGCTTATTCTTTAAGTGAAGAACCATCCGGCTCACGCCGGAGGTATCTCCGTTCCCTCCAAACTACGTTTGCCAATCCGACTGAAAGTCGGCTGTCAATTCGCTTTCCACTGGCTAACGCCGGTGGTCCAAAGCATTTGATGTTATCAATGGTTTAATTTCAAGAAAAATCCCCCGAGCAATCGGGGGATTATATTTTTAAATAAAACTTCAATTAAAATTTTTCTTGTAATTCGAAGAAATAGGCCTGCGGGTGATCGCATACCGGACATCTTTCCGGTGCCTTCGGACTTTCAATGCGGTGACCGCAATTGGCGCATTCCCACACGACTTTTGTCGGACGCTCAAAGATTTTGCCGGCGCACAAAGAATCGAGCAAAGCCTGATAGCGTTCTTCATGGCCTTTTTCGATTTTGCCGACCATTTCAAAGAGTTTGGCAATCTTGTCAAAACCTTCTTCACGCGCTTCACGAGCCATGCGTGCATACATGTCTGTCCACTCATAATTTTCGCCTGAGGCGGCATCTTTTAAGTTGTCGATGGTGGAGGGAACCTCGCCGTCATGCAACAATTTGAACCAAATTTTTGCATGCTCTTTTTCATTGTTGGCGGTTTCTTCAAACTTGGCCGCGATGATGTTATAGCCTTCTTTTTTCGCCTTTGAGGCATAATAGGTGTATTTGTTGCGTGCCTGCGATTCGCCGGCAAAGGCATCTTTTAAGTTTTGTTCGGTTTTGGAACCTTTTAATTGCATCGGTAGTCTCCTTATTTAATTAAACGATGATAAGAGCATGGTATCGATCTTGCTTCCAAAAGTCAACAAAATCAAAAAAGTTGTCAGATATTTTGTATGTATAGGGGAAACAATACAAATGATATTTTTTTGTTGCAAGCGAGCAGAAAATACATATAATGAGGTCAATTTTTGAAGATAGTTGAAGGATAAAAGTATGTCATCTGTCAAAGTTCGCTTTGCCCCGTCCCCGACCGGACATATGCATATCGGCAACACCAGAACAGCGTTGTTTAACTGGCTGTGGGCCAAAAAAATGGGCGGCACGTTTATGTTGCGTGTTGATGATACCGATTTTGCGCGCTCTAAAAAAGAATATGAAGATTCAATGCGCGAAAGCCTTAAATGGCTCGGTCTTGTTTGGACACAGGAAGCACGCCAGTCCGCACGCTTTGAGCGGTATAAAGAAGTCACTCAAAAACTCATCTCAGAGGGGCGTATTTATCCTTGTTATGAAACGCCGGAAGAATTGGAATTTAAGCGCAAACGTTCGCTGTCCAAGGGCTTGCCGCCGATTTATGACAGGCAGGCTTTGTCATATACCAAAGAGGATATTGCATCATTTGAGCGCGAGGGGCGTAAGCCGCATTATCGTTTTAAATTGAATGTGGGCGAAATCAAATGGACGGATGAAGTCAGAGGCGAAGTCAAATATGATGCGGCCAATTTAAGCGATCCGATTATTATCAGAGAAGACGGTTCATATCTTTATCATCTGCCGTCGGTAATCGATGATGTTGATTTTGGTATCACGCATATTTTGCGCGGTGAAGACCATGTAACAAACACCGCCTCGCAAATCCAAATGTTTGAGGCCATCGGCGGTACGGTGCCGACATTTGCGCATTTGCCGCTTTTAACCGGCAAGGAGGGAAAATTATCTAAGCGTTTGGGCAGTTTGGGTGTGAGAGAACTCAAAGCCGATGGGGTTGAAAATATGGCCATTTGCTCGTATTTAGCCAAACTCGGCACATCTGAAGAAATCAAACCTTATTATGATTTGGAAGAACTGGCGAAAACACTTGATTTTTCAAAAATCGGCCGCGCACAGCCGAAATTTGATGTTGAAGAATTGCGGCATTTTAATATCAAATACATTCATAGTTTGCCTTATGATGTGGTCAAAGATCGTATTTCAGCCGGTCAAACATTTTGGGAAGATGTTAAGGCAAACCTTGAGAAAGTGGAAGATGTGGCCGTTTGGGATAAAATTTGTAACGGCGAAATTACACCCGTTATTGAAAATAAAGCATTGACGGATGCGGCCGCTTCGTTGTTGCCCGATACTGATTTGACGGTTGATGTTTTTAATACGTGGATTGATGAGATTAAATCAAAAACGGGCTTAAAAGGCAAAGATTTGTTTCATCCCGTCCGTTTGGCTTTGACGGGCGAAGCCTCGGGGCCGGAACTGAAGATTTTACTTTCATTAATCGGATACAAAAAAGCCTATCGCCGCTTAAAAGGCGAAAAAGCATAAACGATATCAAATCATATCTGTTGCGCGCGTCTTATTGAAAGATGCGCGTTTTTTGTTGCATTTGTTGAAATTTTGGCTTGTGTTTTGCGCGTGTTTGCTCTAAATTCTTATCAACTGAAAACAATAAAATTTGATAAGGACCATAAAGATGACAGGCCAAGCACGTTATAACGGTAAAGAAACATTTGAAGAATGGCAGAAAACGTGGGCGTTGGAGGACAGATACAACTTCAAAACCATTGAAAAAAAATGGCAACAAATTTGGGAAGAAGAAAAAACGTATCATGTCGATATTGACCAAACAAAACCAAAGTTTTATGCGTTGGTTGAGTTTCCGTATC
>JAGCTK010000238.1 GCA_017963715.1 Alphaproteobacteria bacterium
GCCATAGACCACCTTTGTATTGCCCGAATCGTTTGTGGTAGTCGATTGTCCGGAGCCTTGGCTACCGCCTTCCAAATCAGCCATCGGATTTGAATCATCAATCAAGACATTCGGTTTTTGCAAGGCATTTGAGCCAAACGCATCTTCTTTTTCACGGTCGGCTGTTCTGATCCACATATCAACTTTCGGATAAATGATCAAACGCGTACCGGCCGGTATATATGTCACAGCCGCAATTCTGGTTTTGCTTTCCATCAAATCTTCAAAAATTTGGTTCATATTATCCAAAAAGTGCTCACGTGCATCTTGAGCCGCCTGTGCCCGTGCATCTTGCGTGGTTGTTCCGTCAGAAGATGTGGTCGTGCTACCTCTGGCCATCACAAAGGCCAAAGCATCGCTCATCAGTGATGTTGCCATCGGTAAAGTGTATTTTTTCAGCAATTGCTCGTCCAAATAACCGAGCGCACCACCGCGTCCCTGTGCATCACCCGTTTGAGCAGCCGAAAATTCAAAGGCTGAACCGTCAGGCCTGATCAAACGCGTCCATGTAATATCCATACGAACAGCACTACCTGACGTGCCGCCTGATGAAGCGCCGTTTGCCGCCTGTCCCATCACACGACTGCCGGCAGGAATAACAATATTACGACCGTCTTCGGCATACACATTACGTTCCACAATAGCCGTCACAGGCACTTGGCTGGCCACACCGCTATCCATAATCGTCCGAGCCAAAACAGCCGGAATCGGCTTATCCGCCAAAATCATTTCACTCATATCAACACGCCATGATGACAACACATAATTAGCGTCATCCCAGTTGGACTGTGTCCCTGTAAATGATGAAGGATTGACATTTGACGTTAATTTGCCGACTCTGATACCGCTCTGACGTACATTTTGTGCTTCGGCAAGCAATCTGGCACGCACCGGATCATAACGTTCGTTTGGACCAAAGCCGCCACCCGGGCCTAAATTGGAGGGCTTATCCGATATACCGTAAGCATCGGAGGGCAAATAAATCTGCGAAGATACCTGTCCCGGTGCTTCCGTCGGTTTCTCCTGTTCGACAACACCGATTAAATTTTCGCTTTCATCAAAAACAAGTCCCTCTTTATTATAACCGATAATCGCACCCGTATTCGGGTCAACCACGGCACCGTTTTCAAACAAATCGCCCAAATATTTTCCGTCCGGTGACAACACCACGCCGACAACTTTTTGTGTGTAAGACGGTATCGGCTTATCGTTTTGCGGAACCGAAATCGGCTCGACCTGAATGCTATCTTTGCCCTGATCCAATCCCATCGGCATTCTGTCTTGGTAAATATAATATTGTAGAGGTTTGGCCGTCCCAACCAATCGTGCGGATTGATCGCGCACTTCACCGCTTTTTGAGACACTGCCGACGAGTTTACCTGCAAAATCAATCATTTCACCTGACAGTTTCAGTTCACCGACAGCCTCATTCTTTTTATTACGCACGATATAATCACGATTGCCTCGACCAATCAAGCGCCCGTCTTTTGACACCAAAAAGCCTCTGTCCGATTTACCGAGCGTGACACCCGTAAAATCAACAACCGTGCCGTTTTTGGTGATATAGCCGATGGCGTTGAATGCATCGTTATAAATATACAAATCATACAAGGCATAACCGATGGCTTTTTTGTTTGATGCCACAACACCGTCATACGTTACACGCCCAAGCGTTTCCCCTTTATCGTCCAAAACTTCACCTTTACCCGTCACGCGACCCATAAAGTGATTGTCTTTATCAAATGCAAACTGATATAAAAATGTCACACCGACAATATCCTCTCCGCTGTTTTTGACCGTTCCGTCAGGTGTGGCATAACCGTTTAAGTTTCCTTGAGAATCAACAAAACGATTTTGTAAATTCGTTCGTCCGATGATTTGACCGTCAAAATTCATCACAGGAGCAGCAACGGCGACACGCCCGCGGTAGACGTCGGCATCCTCATAGAAACGTCCGTCATGTTGCACACAACCCACACTTTGCCGTGTTTCGTTTAACACGCGGCCCAACACATTGGTTGTGCCGATGATTTTACCGTCAAAACCGAATACGGCACCCTGAGCCGGGATATGTCCGATATCCTCGCCGGCTTGCGAAATCACGTGTCCGTTGGCTAAAACTTTACCCAACACGGAATCACTTAAGTTGCGTGCTTCACCTTGGACTCCGAGAATACCGATGTTTTCACATGTCCGATTGACCAAAGGCCGAAACGGCACTGGAGAGCCCACAAAAATATTGTGCTGATTATATCCCTCCA
>JAGCTK010000239.1 GCA_017963715.1 Alphaproteobacteria bacterium
AAGCACCTCAATATTAAATTGACACGAGCCAAACTCGAATCACTTGTCGATGACTTGATTGACAAGACGGATGAACCTTGCAAAAAGGCTTTGAAAGATGCCGGACTGTCGGCCAGTGAAATCAGCGAGGTGATTTTGGTCGGCGGTATGACACGTATGCCGAAAGTGCAAGAAAAAGTCAAAGAAATCTTCGGCAAGGAACCGCATAAAGGTGTGAACACGGATGAAGTGGTTGCCGTGGGTGCCGCTATTCAGGGAGGTGTTTTGATGGGTGATGTCAAAGATGTGTTGCTTCTTGATGTGACGCCTTTGTCACTCGGTATTGAAACGTTGGGCGGTGTGTTTACAAGACTTATTGACCGCAACACAACCATTCCGACACGCAAATCACAGGTGTTCTCAACGGCCGAAGACGGACAAACGGCCGTGACAATTCGTGTGTTTCAAGGTGAACGTGAAATTGCCGCACACAACAAACTTTTGGGCCAGTTTGATTTGGTCGGTATTCCGCCGGCACCGCGTGGTATGCCTCAAATCGAGGTGACATTTGATATTGATGCCAACGGTATCGTCAACGTTTCGGCCAAAGATAAGGCAACCAACAAAGAGCAGGCCATTCGTATTCAGGCATCGGGCGGCTTGTCGGATGCCGATATTGAAAAGATGGTCAAAGATGCCGAACTTAATGCTGAAGCGGATAAAAAGAAAAAAGAAGAAGTCGAAACCAGAAACCAAGCCGAAGCGCTGGTCCATTCGACCGAAAAAACCTTGAAGGAAAACGGCGACAAGATTTCTGCTGCCGATAAAACGGCAATTGAAGAGGCTGTCCAGGCCGTGAAGACCGCGCTTGAAGGCGGTGATACGGCTGCCATCAAGGAAAAGAGCGACGCTTTGATGCAGGCCTCTTTAAAACTCGGTGAAGCGATGTATAAAGCACAAGGTGCCGATGGGGCATCCGGTGCTGAAGCGGCCGAGCAGAGTACCGAAAGCGGTGAACAACCGAAGGCAGATGAAAAGGTTGTGGATGCTGACTTCGAAGAAGTGAAATAAAAACTTATCGGTTTTATCAAAGCAAAAAAGCAGGTTTCAAAACCTGCTTTTTTTATAGATCATAACATGATAATAACATTACTTGGACTCTGAGTTATCGCTTGAACGATAACTGCTGTTAAGTCTGTCAAGCGCAGGGCTGTCGTAAATTCCGTTTTCGAAATCCGAAGCCAGATTGTACCAATCTAAAGCTGAAGCAGTCATAAAATAATTTTTTAATTGTTAAACATAAGGTTAACGATCACAACGATATGTTACATTTTTAAAAGCAATTTTGCAAGTATTTTTATGCCGCTTGATGCAAAAAACAAGTTAATAAAGCGCGGCAATTTCGGGATCGCTGAAATATTTATCAATGGCCGTGGCTGCGGAAGAAGCCAGTTTTTTGCGATAAGATGATTGTTTTAAGAAATTTTCTTCTTCTTTGTTTGATAGATAACCCATCTCGAGCAAGGCAGACGGAATGTCCGGTGCTTTTAAGACCGCAAAACCCGCAAAACGATGTGTGTCACCGACGAGTTTGACGGATTTGCGCATTTCGCCGACGACATAAGCAGCAAATTTGGATGACTTGTTGCGGCAGTCGGTTTGGGAAAGCGAAATCAAAATATCATTAATCTCTTTGGAATTTTCGGAAAAATCAACGCCGCCGATGATATCCACTTTGTTTTCACGTTCAGCCAAAGCGGCAGCCTCTTTATCGGATGCGGTTTCGGATAATGTGTAAACGGACAAGCCTTTGGCTTTTTTGTTGGTGGCACTGTCGGCATGAAGCGACATAAATAAGTCAGCCTTATATTTTTGCGCGATTTTAACACGTTGTCTTAAAGGAATAAAAATGTCGGTTGAGCGCGTTAAATAAACTTTGTAACCCTTCTTTTCAAGTTCTGCTTTGAGTTCTTTACCCATGGCGAGTGTGACGTTTTTCTCAAACGTTTTGCCGTATGCACCGACGGCGCCCGGATCTTTGCCGCCGTGTCCGGGGTCTAACACAATGATTTTTTGGCGCGGTTTGGGCTTTGAGGCTTTATCGGAAGAAAAAAGCCAATTGCTTTTGGATGTACTGGTTGCCTTGGATGCGAGGTTTTTGGTGCCTGTCTTGTTGGAAAGGGCATATTTGACACCGACTTTGTTTGAAAAATCGCGTTCGGAAGATACAACGAGGTCAATCACAAGACGCCAATTGGTATTTTTGCTGGGCTCAAGCATAAAGGCCTGTTTAATCAAAACCGGTTTTTGCAAGTCAAAAACAACGCGTTTATCATGCTCGTTGAGTTTGCCGACACGTGTTGATGAAATCAGGTTGTTTTTGTCGGCCGATAAGGCTTTTTTGATGTCGGCATTGTGCGCATCGACAACCAATCTTTTGGGATCGGAGAGCAAAAATACCTCATAATCAAACTTGCTGTCGGCATCAAACACCACACGCACGCTGCCGACCTGTTGGCCGATACGCATGTTGGTAATATTGACGGCTCCTGCGGTTACCGAGAACAGCAGGCAAAACACAAGCGCCTCAAAAAACACAAGCGCTTTTTGCTTGAATATGTCATAAATCTTGTTCATCGCCATTATTTTAGCGCTAAGAGATTACCAATCGGTTAAAAAATAAGCCACATGATAAAATTTTGTTGACATTGCTTATCTGCTATGGCAATATTAGTTCAGAACAGGATTTTTTCTGTTCAGCGCTCAAAAGGGCGCGGAGCTCTTAAACGGCTCTAATGCTTCACAGTGATCGATAACACTGTTTTCAAATAGTGCTTTTTGTTTTTTAAAAGTGCTTTTATCCCCAAAATTTGGTTGGGGGGCTTGTAACGGATGTTCAGGGCTCAAGCCTAAAGGTTACAAGGATCATTTGAAGCATATGGTTGTTTAACTCTCCGACCGTCTTTTCAGAGACGGTTTTTAATAATGTTAACAATATATCGGAGAAAAAACATGCAAAAATCGGATTTTATTATAAGCTTTATCAGTTTAACCCTATCAACATTTGATGCATATGCTCAAATTAATTGTTATGACAATTTTGACCCTGAGGCAGGTTGTCAAAGCGCAACAAATGATTCCGGTACGGTTTATTACAGCATTGATAATTCTAAGATGACAATTTACGGTCCGGCACAAACAGATGAAAACTCAAATTATATCAATAGCGCCGAAATTCCGGATAATGCGTTCGCAAATGTTATAGCCAAATGGGTTAAGGAAACAACCATTCCTGATATCACCGAAATTGAAATAAAAGGAAACATTACCTCAATCGGAGACAGCGCGTTTTGGAATTCCAATATCACCAAAATTGATATTCCGGATACAGTAACGGAAATTAAACCTAACGCTTTTTGCTCTGCCCGGAACTTAAATACCATTGTCATTCCGGAGTCTGTCACATACATAGGATATGATGCTTTTGACGGTATAACAAAAAACGGAGGGATTTTGAGCGTTGTCATTAAAGGAGATTCAATAACAATTCCGAGCAGATTAACCGCATATCAGGACGGATTTACCATCTATTGCAAACAAGGTGTTGACGCATGTGAAAACAAAGCCGATGATGTCCGTTATTACGTCCCGACGGATGATGGGTTATATCAAATCGATGACAAACTTTATGCCACAGCCGATTTGATGACGCACAATGCCGCGTGTGATGACGCCGCCAATTGCCAAGCGATTTTAAATGCCGCATCACAGGGCAAACCCTTTGAAGTCGGCGGAAAATATTATGCCACGCTTGATTTGTTTGCAAACGGGGCGGCTTGCACAAGCAAAGAAAATTGTGAAGATATTTTAACAGCCGCAAATACACAAAGTTCATTTTGGGTGGGCTCAAAAATGTATCACTCGCTTGATGATTTTGCTTCGGGAAATTATGTCAAATACCGTATCTACACCGTTGAAGAGGC
>JAGCTK010000029.1 GCA_017963715.1 Alphaproteobacteria bacterium
AGTTTTTAACCGATACGCGCGGCACGGGTGTGATGAACAGAATCTTTTATGCCTATGAGCCTTATAAAGGCGAAATTGAGGGTAGACGCACCGGCACGTTGATTTCGTCCGAAAACGGCACGGCCGTGGCCTATGCTTTGTGGAAATTGCAGGATAGAGGTCCGATGTTTATTGAGCATAACAGCCCTGTGTATGTCGGCATGATTATCGGTGAACATACAAAATCAAATGATATTGAGGTCAATCCGACCAAAACAAAACAACTGACCAATATTCGTGCTGCCGGCAAAGATGAGGCAATTGACCTTATTCCGCCGAGACATTTAAGTTTGGAACAAGCGTTGTCATACATTCAGTCGGACGAACTCTTGGAAGTGACGCCGAAATCGTTAAGATTGCGCAAAAAGATATTGGATCCTTTGGCCAGAAAACGCGCCAAGCCCGAATAAATAACCTTAAAGTTCGATATCCCAGAGAGTGCCCTGCGGCGTATCCTGAAGCAGGATATGCTTTTGTGCGAGTTGTGCGCGAATAGCGTCGGCCAAATCAAACTGTTTGTTTTGTTTGTAGGCTTTGCGCTGTTCAATTTGGGATTGAATCTCGCTTTCTGTCATCTCAAACTTTTTGAGATATTTGTTTTTGATAAACGAAATCACATCCTCGGGCGCTTTTTGCAAAATGCCGAAAACGGTGCATAAATGCTTGAGATGATCGGCAATTTGTTTCAAACCATAAGGGCTGTTCTTTTTAATAAGTTCCTGCGACATAAAATCCATCCAGCCGAACAATTTTGCAAACACTTCGCTCGTGTTAAAATCATCATCCATGGCCTCAATAAATTCTTGTTCCATTTTGGTGATATAAGCCGCCGTTTGGTCAGCCGAAGTTGCGCGTTCCGGCAAAAGATTGATTTTGTTTAAGATGTTGTAAAACCGATAAATATGCTTTTCGGCCTCGGGAAACAAATCGTCCGTGATGTTAATATCCGAACGATATAACGTGCGAAGCAGCGCAAATCGAATGGTGTCGCTCACATATTCTTCCAGCAAATCCGACAAGAAAATGCTGTTGTTCAAAGATTTGCTCATTTTTTGGCCGTTGACCTTGAGTAATCCGTTGTGCATCCAATAGTGCGCAAAAGGTTTGCCGGTTAAGGCCTCGGATTGAGCAATTTCGTTTTCGTGATGCGGAAAGACCAAATCGCGACCGCCACCGTGAATATCAATGCTTTCGCCTAAAAATTGCATTGCCATGGTTGAGCATTCGATATGCCAACCGGGGCGTCCTTTGCCCCAAGGGGTATCCCACGAGATTTCACCGGGTTTGGCCGCTTTCCAAAGGGCAAAATCCTTATCATCCAGTTTGCCGGGCTCAACTTCTTTGCGCACACCGTCCCAGTTTTCGCTCCAGTTGATGCGGGACAATTTGCCGTATTCCGGAAATTTGGCAACCTTGTAATAAACGTTGCCTTCGGGGGTGGCATAAGCAAAACCTTTATCAATCAATTTTTGAATAAAAGCAATCATATTGGGGATAAACTGTGTTGCGCGCGCCTGCACGGTGGGTTTGGCACTGCCGAGTGCGGCCAACTCTTTGTCGGTTTTGGCCATAATATATTCGGCATAATGCAACGGCTCATCATTTAATAAATGTGCTTTGGCGATGATTTTATCATCGACGTCGGTGTAATTGCGCACATATTTAACATCATAACCGCGAAATGTCAGATATTTTGAAATCATGTCAAAGACAATAGATTGATACGCGTGTCCGACGTGTGCGTCGCCCGAAACCGTGATGCCGCAAGCGTACATGCGTACTTTGCCTTCTTCAATAGTATTGAATTCTTCATTTTGATGTGATAAACTATTATAAATTTTCATAT
>JAGCTK010000240.1 GCA_017963715.1 Alphaproteobacteria bacterium
AGAAAGTAACTCAATGCTCGGGAATTGATATTGTTGATGCAAGGATGTTTTCTCAACAGGTTTTGTTATGGCCGGTTTGGCCTTTGTTTTGGCCGGTTTGACGGCCGGATGTAATTTTGGCTCAACTTTGGGTTTTAGTGTGATATGCGGTTTTTTGCCTCGTATCCAGCAACATAATTTGTAAACCGAGAAACAAACATAAAATGCGGCTTGATAAAGTTTGCGTGCGATGGCACGAAACAGGTGATACCAACTTAAAAATGTTAAACCCATCGTGAGGTTGAAGGCTGAAATAAATACCAAACCCAAAACGCCCGATATCATCCATTCACGATATGCTTCCAAATGCGCTTGTCCCAAAACGGACGTGCAACAGCCCATGAGTTTTTGCCCGACGACACCGCCGAGATTGAAGCCTAAAATACCGCATTTAATACATTTTTCGGACAACAAAGACAGAAGCGGCGATAATGTCATCATACTTAAAATCAAGGCAAAAAGACGCCATTTGAAAAACAAAATCGTGTTGTAACGCAGCAACTGGTAACCCCATACAAACAAAACCGGCATTAAAATCGCAAGACAAATACCAAAGAAATAAATGCCGATATAAGCGATGTTGGCACCAAACAAACCGAGCCAGTTTTGAACAAGGCCCTCTTTTAGGTTGTTAAAATTGGGATCATCTGCGTGGTAAGAGGCAAGCGCCACATAAAATGCCACGGCAAAAGCGATGAGCAGAATGCCGAGAAGGCGTTTGAGAAAACGACAAGATTGTGTTTGTTTTTTCTTTTGTTTTTTTGCCATTTTTTTTATCCGTTATACTTTAAAGTTTCGCAATTTGTTAAGACTGGTGATGACTTCATAGCCGATGCAGACGCCGGGGTCTAAATGCAAATTTTCGACATTTAAGGCTTGGTGAGCGTAGTGCTCAACCACACGAAGCAGCGTTGTTTTGTCATCGGGATTGGCTATCAAGAGTTCATGTACCAGATGATCAATTTGCGATTGGGTGTTTTTATCGAAAATCGGGCGACATAATGTCATGACATCTGTGAGACCTGATGAAACAAGACCGTTTTTCAAGAAAAATGTCATCAAATCGGTGTTTTCGGTTTGGTCAAATTTTGAAAAGTCTAAAACCGCACGGTCTTTGTTGAGCATTAAAGTGGATGCGGCAACAGGATTTTGAGGTCTGTAGTTTAAGAGATTGTAATCACCGCTGACATGATAACATCCGATGTTAATGAGGTGACATTTGTCATCACCGAACGCATAAGAAGTGTGTGAAAGAGATGTGCCAAAGCGCATCATGAACCCGACTTGACGCGCGAGTTTTTCGTCCGTCCAATAATCTTGCGGATCTAAAAAAGCGACATACACACCTTCAGCCAGTTCCAAAGCCTGCTCTAAAACAGCCAATTTCGGACGAACAAAAGTGTTTTGAACAAAATTGATACGTTCGTCATTTTGCAAGTAAGGCCTGATTTTGGAGGCCATCAGGTTGTGTCCGGTGTTGTCGATGATAATCCATTCTGTATCTTGATAAGTTTGATATACAAACGATTTGATGGCCGTCACATAAAAACGTGTGCCGGGATTAATGATGGTAATGACCGATATTTTTCTTAAATCAGACATGGCTCTTATTTTATCACGATATATAACTTGACTTTTCAACAAAATACCCCTAAATTCCGAATAAATGATTAATAAAAACGTTTTTTTGAGACAAAAATGAAATATGCTTTTGTATTTCCCGGACAGGGATCGCAGCACATAGGCATGGGCTTGGACCTTTATCGAAATTTTAAATCCGCCAAAGATGTTTTTGATGAAGTTGATGAGGCATTGGGACAGCATTTGTTTGATTTAATGACAAGCGGCAGTGATGCCGATTTGACTTTGACAACGAATGCACAGCCGGCCATTATGGCTGTCTCGATAGCCACTTTGAATGTGTTGGAACAAGAATTCGGGCTTAATATCAAAGATAAAATCACATTTGTGGCCGGTCATTCATTGGGTGAATATTCCGCGGCATGTGCAGCCGGGGTGTTTAGCCTTGCCGATACGGCAAAATTGTTGCGTTTGCGCGGAAGCGCCATGCAACAGGCCGTTCCTGTCGGGATGGGGGCGATGGCGGCTATTTTGGGTGTTGCGCTTGAAGATGTGGGTGCATTGATTGAGGCCGCAAGTGATGCGGATAACTATTGTGTTTTGGCCAATGATAATATTGCAGGGCAAGTCGTGTTGTCGGGACATACCAAAGCCATTGAACGTGCGGTTGAACTGGCGCCTGAATTTAATGCCAAAAAAGCCGTGATGCTGAATGTCAGTGCCCCTTTCCACAGCCCCTTGATGAAATCGGCCGAGCAGGTGATGGCAGATGCTTTGGGCAAAGTATCGGCCAAAGATTCAATGCCGGCGATTGTGCAAAATGTAACGGCTTTGCCCGAAACCAAAAAAGATGTAATTATTAAAAATTTGGTTGCCCAAGTGACCGCGACGGTTCGCTGGCGCGAAACGATGGATTTTTTGAACGAACAAGGCATTACCGATATTGTTGAACTCGGCCCGTCGAGCGTGTTGACCAATATGTGTAAACGTGCCTATAAAAATATTTATGCCGTTGCGCCGCACAGCGGAACGGAACTTGAAGAAATTGCAAATAACTTATAATTTGAAAGAAAGGAAAAATACAATGTTTCAATTGAATGATAAAGTCGCCTTGATTACAGGTGCATCAGGCGGATTGGGTGATAAAATTGCGCGTACACTTTATGCGCAAGGCGCAAAGTTGGCCTTAACGGATATGCGCGCGGAGGGTATGGAAAAATTAAAAGCCGAATTGGGTGCTGGTGTCGAATGCTTTGTAGCCAATCTTTCAAGTGCGGATGATATCAAACAATTGGTGACTGATGTGGAGACAAAATTCGGCCAAATCGATATTTTGGTCAACAATGCCGGTTTGACACGTGACAACCTCTTTATGCGGATGTCGGATGAAGATTGGCAACTTGTGTTGGATGTTAATTTGTCGGCAGGCTTTAAATTGGCTAAAGCCGTGGTCAGAGGTATGATGAAACGTCGTTTCGGTCGCATGATCGGTATTGCCTCGGTTGTGGGTGTGATGGGAAACGCCGGACAGGCCAATTACAGCGCATCTAAGGCCGGTATGATTGCCATGAATAAATGTTTGGCACAAGAAGTCGGCTCGCGTAATATTACGGTCAATTCGATTGCGCCCGGCTTTATCCGCACGCCGATGACAGATGTTTTGCCCGAAGATGTGAAGGCAAAAATGAAGGCGGCTATTCCTATGGGGCGTTTGGGAGAGCCGCAGGATATTGCAAACGCTGTTTTGTTTTTGGTCAGTGATGAAGCCTCGTATATCACCGGCCAAACAATACACATAAACGGCGGAATGGCAATGATTTAAAAAACAGATTTGACAGATTTGTTTTTTGTGTGCTATAAGACGTTTATTCTTTTAAAAGAATCGTTGTTATAGTTTTAAAGTAACAATGTTGTGTTAATAATTTGAGGAATAAAAAATGAGTGATATTGCAGAACGTGTAAAAAAGATTATCGTTGAACACTTAGGTGTTGAAGAAAGTAAAGTGGTTGATAACGCCAGCTTTATTGATGATCTTGGTGCTGACAGCTTGGACACTGTTTAATTGGTAATGGCCTTTGAAGAAGAATTCGGATGTGCTATTCCCGATAATGCAGCTGAAAAGATTCGGACCGTTAAGGACGCCGTTGATTTCATTGAAAAAGCTGTTTAATTCATTTTAAAAAGAACTCAAGCGTGCTGGCCATCCAAGGGGGTGAAAGGCCGCTTGTATTTTATGTAGGAAATCAAATGCGCAAAGTTGTTGTTACCGGAATGGGAATGGTCACGCCTTTGGGGCGCGGGCTTTCGGTTAACCAAAAAGGAATTATGGCCGGTCGGTCGGTTATCTCCAAGGTCGAATCGTTTGATATGACGGATTATCCTTCACAGATTGCCGGACAAATCAGCCGCGGAGATCTTGACGGTCAATTTTCTCCGAACGATGTTTTGGAAATGAAGGAACAACGCCACATGGATGATTTTATCA